>CAZIBA010000317.1:0-3746 GCA_964536795.1 uncultured Planctomycetota bacterium
GCTTCATGTCCGAGGCGGTGGTCAGGTGCACTTCCGCCCGTTGGCACCCGAATACGGTGGTCACGTCTTTCACGTCGACGTTGGGGTCGGAGGTGACCACGTGGACGGTGTCACCGATGACCTTGTAGGGAACCACCTCGTTGTAGATAGTGTAGTTGCGGGGGAGGGTGCGGGCGATGTCGAGGACGTCGCCCGCCCACTCTACCTCGTCGGCCCTCAGCAGGGGAAGCCCCTTGAGCCTGGCCAGGGCGGCGAACAGGTCGTCTTCCCCGACCAGGCCCTGGTCGACGAGCACGTGACCGATCTTCTTCTGTAATTGTCCGGCTTCAGCCAGGGCCTCATCACGCTGCTCGGGGGTGATGAGACCCTCCTCCACCAACAAATCCCCGATGCGGGTGGCCGCCAGTTGACGGGCCTCTATGGCCCGGTAGCAGCGGACGATCTTACGGCCAAAGTCCCTGTCCTCCACGGGAATCTGCTCGACGAGGGAAGCAGTGAGCTGACGCAGGAAGTCGACCCTGTCCTCTCGCAGCAACTCCGTGACCGCCACCAGCACGGTCTCCTCGTCCAGTCTCACCAGAGGCAGGATGTTCAGGGACAGGGCCAGCTTGCGGGGGATACGTTGGGCCAGGGACGGCTCGACGAGGTATTCCTCCACCACCAGGAAGTCGATCTTGCCCTTCTGCTCGCAGAGGGCACGGACCAGCTCCATCGGCTCGACCAGGCCCAGGCGCAGGATGACCTTCCCCAGGCGCTCCCCCGGCTGGAGCCCGACCTGGGCCTCGCCTTCGGTCTGCACCAGGAGGGCCCGAGTTAGTTGCTCTTCGTCAAGAAGTCCCCGGGTGAGCAGCAGCTCCCCGATCCTCATCGACTCGGTCACGGATGCGTGCCCTTCTTCCGCCAAAGCTCAGTTCAGAAACTGTATTCTCCCAGTCGTGTCTTCACCGCTTGCCCGGCGATCACCCCCCTTTGCACCTATTTGATTATAGTCCGGCCGACAGTCATTCGCCAGCCAAACCCGGTCAAGGCTCGCAGGGGACGGGGCGAAGGGCCGCCTGGTAGTAGGGGTCGGTCGTCCAGCGCTCGTAGCGCGGGTCGTCACGCCAGGCTTCGTAGTCGTCCACGACTTCGGTCGCCAGGTCGGCATCAGCCGAGCCCAGTCGAAGCCCTCGAGCAGGTCCTCGCCCGTGGCCGTCCGCCAGGCCTGGATGGCCCCCATAGTACCCACGTACTCGTGCTGGCCGATGTAGCCGTGGGAGTTGCCGTCACCGCCCCGGTAGCGGGCCCAGCGGTCGAGGTGCTCCCGACGGCGGACCAGCCAGGTGTAGAGGCTGGAGAGCTTGCCGGCCACCAACTCGTCGTCTACACCCGAACCGTAGACGCCCACCGCGTGCATGAAGGAGGCCCGCTGCCTCCACTTCTCCCGGCGCAGGAACTCGACGGACTGCTCCTCGCATCGTCGGCGCTCCTCAGGGGTCATCAGCTCATAGACCATGTCGTAGCCGTAGAGCCCCAGTGCCGCGTAGACCCCGAAGCTTCCGCTCTCCAGCACCGCCCGCCGGCCGGCGGGTTAAGTCCAGAAACTCCCACTTGACACCGGTCACCGGTGTCGATAAAGAAGCATACTCATTGCTCGGCCGGTAGGGCAAGCTCGCCTTCGGGCGACCCGCCGGCCGGCGGGAGGAGCCAGCAATCGGGATCCACCTATGACCGAGAACGGTACCGCTGGACTTCCCGAAGGGCCTGCCCTGAGCGTGGTCGAAGGGGCAGCCGCCGACAGGCCGTTAGCCCCGACAGAGATGGGCTGTTGGGTGACGGTCAAGTCGGTGCTTCTGGCTGCCCTGCTGGTGGCGGCGATGGCCTACTGGCTTCCCACCTGGATTCTATTCCGTCACTCGGAGGGCAACAGTGGTGGTTACCTGCCCAGGTTCGCCTTGGGGACCTTCATCCTGTTGCTGCTCCTGGGGCCGGTCCTGCGACGGGTGGGGCTGGTGTTTTCGTCCGGCGAGAAGCTCTTCGTCTTTGCGGCGCTGGCTGTGGCCCTCTTCTGCTTCCGGGCCTCTGCCCTCATTGTGACCCTGGTCCCCAGTCCCTACTACTACGCCACCACCGAAAACGACTTCGAGAAAGCCTTCCTGCACGCGGTACCCGCCCACCTGGTGCCCATCGACCCTCGGGACCCCAAATGGCCCCCGCCGCGCCAGAGCGAGGAGGAGGGAGCTGGACCCACTGACTCCGCTGGGACCGCAGCGCCGGACCTGTCCGAAGACCGTGCCCCGGGTGGTACCAGCTCACCGGCAGGACGAGAAACAGAACCGCAAGAGGACATACCACAGATCAGTTGGTTCTACCGGGGCCTGCCGGAACGGGTGTCTGCCGAGGCCGAGGAGGACTGGAGCCTGGCCGAAGGGGACCTTCCCCTGGAGCCCATCCCCTGGGGACTGTGGGTGGGGCCGCTGTTCTGGTGGCTGAGCCTCTTCGCAGCGGTGTGGTTTGCCCAGTTGGCCCTGGCGGCCATCCTCAGGCGGCAGTGGCTTGAGTACGAGACCCTCATGATCCCCCAGGCGGAGGTCCCCCTGGCTCTGGTGGAGGGCAGCACAGGGACCAGCTCCTGGCCACGCATCTTCCGCCATCGTGGGTTCTGGATCGGCGCCGGGGTGGCGGTTGCCATCTTCACCCTGGAAGGCTTCCACGCCTACTTCCCCGCTGTACCGAGCTTGAAGCTCCGCGCCCTGACGCTGGCCCCCTACCTCACCGAGGCGCCTTGGAGCGTCATGCTGCCCCAGCTCACCATCGAGCCCTACCTGGTGGGCATCGCCTACCTGCTTCCGGCCCAGCTCAGTCTGAGCCTCTGGTTCTTCGCTGTCGTCGACAACCTCATCCGCGTGCTGCTGACGGCCACCGGTCAGGAGCCCATGGTGATAGAGGCCTGGACCGGCGCCCTGAACGGCGGCTCCGACGCCGTGGGCGCGGTGGTGGTCTTCGTGGGCGTGCTCCTGTGGTCGGCCCGACGACACCTGTGGGCTGTGGTGCGCAAAGCCCTGTGGAACGACCGCGACGTGGACGACACGGGCGAGTTCCTCTCCTACCGGACCGCCTTCTTCGGCCTGCTAATCGCCGTGGGCTACATCATCTTCTGGGCCCAGCACGCGGGGATGTCACTGGCCGTCACCCTGTTCCTCTTCGCCTTCTTTGCCATCATCGTCATCTTCATTTCCCGGGTGGTCCTGGAATGCGGGCTGGTGACGGCCGGGCTGGGCTACCTCGTGCCCCACGACCGGGTGGTCCACCTGATGGGCTACAAGCCCTGGATGCTCCAGAGCTTCACCGTCAACTCCTTCATCTGGCCCACTTTGATGATCGAGATGCAGCCCATGCCCCTCTACCTGACAGCTGCCCGCGTCACCGGCAGCCGGGACGTGGAAGGCGGCAGTCGCCGGCGCTGGGTGCTGGGCGTAGCGTTCCTGTTGCTACTGGCTGCTGCCGTCATCATCGCCCTGCGCACGGTGCAGGTCTCCTACCTGAGAGGGGGGCTGAGCGGGCCGGCCGGCTACTACAACGAGACCATCTGGATATTCAACAACCGACTCGTCCGCGACGTCATCATCAAGGACCGGGCCCACTTCCCCGACCCCGTGCACATCACCGCCATGGTGGGAGGCGGGGCAATAATGGCCTTCCTGCTGCTGATGAGGCAGCTCTTCTACTGGTGGCCCTTCCACCCCATCGGCTACGTCGCTGCCGGG
>CAZIBA010000317.1:3756-4009 GCA_964536795.1 uncultured Planctomycetota bacterium
CAGCTTTCTCATCGGTTGGTCCATCAAGCGGTTCGTGTTACGCTATGGGGGTGGCGCTCTCTTTCACCAGGCGACCCCCGTATTCGTGGGTCTGGTGACCGGTCAGTTCTTCATGGGTGTGGTCTGGTTCATCGTGGGTCTGATCCACGGTGAGGTGAGTTTCGGAGCGGTGTAACGTGATGCGCCAGTCCTCCAGCGAGGCGTGGTCCGTTCGGCCAGGGAGGTGCGCCGGCCTCTGGACGGTTGCGTTGCT
>CAZIBA010000318.1:0-3998 GCA_964536795.1 uncultured Planctomycetota bacterium
CCATCTGCTTCGCCGACTCGGCCCGGGACTACAACGGCGTCCTGGAAGAGAACTGGTACCTGGACCCGCCGGAGTTCCCCTGGGGCCCCAACGCCTTCTACTTCGTCCACTTCCGTCACAACGGCCGGGCCAACGTTCTCCTGTGCGACGGTCACGTCGAGGCCATGCAGCCCGGCCTGGGCCCGAACTCCAACAACTTAGGCCACATCGGCAGCGACAACTCCTGGTACGACCTCGAAGCTGACACCGACTGGGAAGAGTGAGGAGCGAGGCCATGCAGAAGACACAGACGGCGGGGCTTCGTCCCTGGGTCGTGCTCGCGCTGTTGGTCGTCCTGGCTCTGGCCGGCTGTGGCCGCCGGGGGGCCCTCTCCGGGAAGTCGCTCAAGGTGGAGGGCCGCCAGGCCACGGCCATCAAGCAGCTCATCGAGAAGGCCGTGGACCTGACCAGGGAAGGCAACGAGGGGGCAGTGATGTCCCTGCTGAAGAAGGACCTCCCCAAGGCCGGGCAGGCCGCCGTGCTGAACACGCTGAGGAAGCTGGCCGAGGCGGAGGGCTGGGAAGTCCAGGGCGTCCAGCGGTTCGGCGACGCCTACTTCCGGGCCACGGTGGAGTTGCAGGGCGGCTCGGTCGATGCCGTCACCGTCAACGTGCTGGAGGAAGGGGAGCGCTACGTCCTGACGGGAGGGGGTTGAGATGCGTCAGCGTGGCCTCTGGGTCGGTCTGCTGCTGCTGGTGACGGCTGGGCTGGCGGTCGGCCGGGCGGAGGCCGACGGAGCTGGGCCCCAGCGGGTGGTGTCGCTCACCCCCACCATCACCGAGACGCTGTTCGCCCTGGGGGCAGGGGACCGGGTGGTCGGGGTGACCCGCTTCTGCAACCATCCGCCCGAGGCCCGCAGCCGCACCACCGTCGGAGGCGTCATCGACATCAACGTCGAGGCCGTACTGACCCTCCGCCCCGACCTGGTCCTCGGCGAATCGCAGCAGGCCGTGGTGGCCAAGCTCCGGGAACTGGACCTCGACGTCCTTACCGTCGAGAACCGGACTGTGGCCCAGTTGCTCACCTCCTTCCGCACCATCGGTGTCCGGCTGGGGAGAGAGACAGAAGCCCAGGAGTTGGTCACCGGCATCCGGGACGGGATGGCAAGGGCCGCCCGGGCCCTCGAAGGCCGACCTCGACCGCGAGTGCTGCTGGTGGTGGGCCGGAGCCCGCTGGTGGCCGCCGGCCCAGGGACCTTCATCGACGAACTTATCAGCGCTGCCGGCGGCGACAACGTCCTGGGCGACCCCGGCCGCGCCTACCCCATCCTCTCCATGGAGAAGGTGCTGCTGCAGAAGCCCGAGGTCATAGTGGAGTGCTCCGGAAGCATGGTGAAGAAGGACCTGACGGAGGAGGCCCGAAAGGCCTGGGCCCGCTGGCCCGCGATCCCGGCCGTCAGCTCCGGGAGGGTGTACGTGTCCCAGAGCGACGCCCTGCTTCGGCCCGGCCCCAGGCTGCTGGAAGCCCTGGACGAGCTCCTTGGCTTCTTCCACCCGGAGGTGGCCGAGAAGCTCCGTGGAGGGGCTTCCGAGCAATAGACCCCAGGGAGAAGCGAATGGCGGTGCGGCGCGTGACCCCCAGACGGGTGCTGTTCCTCAGCGCCCTGCTGGCGGTGGCCCTGGTGCTGAGCGTCGCCGGGGCCACGCTCGTCGGCTCGGACCTGGCCCTGGCCGACATCCTCAGGACCTTGTGGGGACCTGCCGAGGAGGCCCCGTTCTCGCTTGCCACCGTGTACATAATCGTGGTGGGGCTGAGACTTCCCCGGGTGCTGCTGGCCGCGATGACGGGGGTTGGCCTGGCTGCGGCCGGGGTGACCTTTCAGGGGGTGCTTCGTAACCCGCTGGCCGATCCCTACATCCTGGGGGTTTCCAGTGGGGCCGCGCTGGGGGCGGTGGTGGCCATGTTGTTCGTGGTGGGGGCGGGCGTCTACTGGGTGGTGATGCTCTTCGCCTTGGCTGGGGCCCTGGGGGCCATCACCGTGGTCTACGTGACCTCCAACGTGCGCGGACACATCTCCCGTCACACGCTGCTCCTGGTGGGGGTGGTGGTGAACGCCTGCCTGGGTGCGGCCATCATGTTCCTCACGGCCCTGGCCAGGTTCGAAGAACTGGGCAACATCATCCACTGGCTCATGGGGGTGCTGAACAACCCCTTCCTGCCGACCACCTTGCTTCCGCTGTTGGCGGGGGCCGTGGTCGTCGGTTTTGCAGTGCTCTACCTCCAGGCGGGCAAGCTCAACCTGCTCACCCTGGGGGAGGAGACGGCCGGTCACCTGGGGGTGGAGGCCGAGCGGACCAAGCGCATCTGTTTCCTGGCCGCCAGCCTGGTGACGGCGGCCACGGTGGCCGTGACCGGTCCCATCGGCTTCGTCGGTCTCATCGTCCCCCACGTGGTTAGGCTGCTGGCCGGCTCGGACCACCGGCTCCTGCTCCCCCTGGCCAGCCTGGCCGGGGGCGTTTTCCTGGTAGTGTGCGACGCCGTGGTTCGTGCCTTGCTCAATGATGCCTTTCCGGTGGGGGTGGTGACGGCCATGTTCGGCGGGCCCTTCTTCATCATCCTTTTGAAGCGGGAACAGAGACGGGTGTACTTCGACTGATGGACGACATCCTCCAACTGCGCGACGTCCACTTCGCCTACGACGGCGCGCCGGTCCTCCGGGGCGTGAAACTGACCGTCGCCCGGGGCGCCTTCCTGGCCCTGGTGGGGCCCAACGGCTCGGGGAAGACCACTCTCCTGCGCGTCGCCAGCGGCCTCTTGCGGCCGGACCGGGGGGAGTGCCTGTTGGCGGGCAGACCCACCCACGCCTGCCGACGACGGGAGCTGGCCCGCCTGGTGGCCGTGGTGCCTCAGGAATCCCACGTCAGCTTCCCCTTCACCGCGCTGCAGGTGGTGCTCATGGGCCGGGCCCCCTACCTGGGACCGCTCAACTTCGAGTCGGCCGAGGACGTGGTCCTGGCCGAGCAGGCCCTCCGCATGACCGACGCCCAGGACTTCGCCGACCGCCTGCTCTGGGAACTTTCCGGGGGTGAGAAGCAGCGGGTCATCATCGCCCGGGCACTGGCCCAGAAGCCCAGCCTCCTGCTCCTGGACGAGCCCACGTCCTTCCTCGACCTCCGCCACCAACTGGACATCCTGCGCATCGTCCGCCGACTCAACCGCGAGCAGGGGGTCACCGTCGTGATCGTCGCCCACGACCTCAACCTGGCGGCGATGCTGGCCGAGAGGGTCGTCCTCCTCGACCAGGGGCAGGTCTTCGCCGACGGCCCGCCCGACGAAGTGCTCAGCGAGGCCAACGTCGAAGAGGTCTTCGGGGCCCGGGTCCGACGGGAGCGCGACCCGGTCACCGGACGGCCCCTCCTCCTTCCCCGCGAACGACTGGACTGAAGCGTTGAGGAGGTCACAGTGACCAAGGACTCTGGACGGGGCCTGCTGCTGGTCTTCACCGGCGACGGCAAGGGGAAGACGACGGCGGCCCTGGGCGTGGCCCTCCGGGCGGCCGGTCACGACCAGCGGACCCACATCATCCAGTTCATCAAGGGCCCGCGGCCCTCGGGGGAGCGGGAGGCGATAAAGCGGCTGGCTCCCCTGGTCACCATCGAGGCCATGGGAACGGGCTTTTTCCGCCCTGAGGATGCCGAGGCCATGGCCCGGGCCCGCAGGGCGGCCCGGTCGGCCTGGCAACGGGCGGCGGACATCCTCCAGGAGGGCGGACCGGACATCCTGGTGCTTGACGAGTTGAACGTGGCCCTCAGTTACCAGCTCCTGGACCTAAAGGAGGTCCTGCAAGCACTCTCTGCGAGGAAGCCCCAGCTCCACGTCATCGTCACCGGACGGTCGGCGCCCCCGGCCCTGTGTGAAGGGGCCGACCTGGTGACCCGGATGGTCTCCCAGAAGCACCCCTACCAGCAGGGACGCCCGGCGGAGCCAGGCATCGACTTCTGAGCCGGCCCCTCGCCGCC
>CAZIBA010000319.1:0-3994 GCA_964536795.1 uncultured Planctomycetota bacterium
CCCAGCCTGAAGCGCATCATCAAGGACACCCCTGAGGAGTGCATCTCGGTGGACGGTTTTGGCGGGGTCCGCCGGGAGAAGCCGGGGGGCTACTACTGGCAGGTGCTGAAGGTCGCCATCGAGGAGAAGAGCGACCTGGACCGCTTCCAGTTCGACGACCCCCACGACGACAGCCGCTACGCTGGTATGATGAAGGCCTACGAGAGGCAGAAAGACCGCTACTGGGTCCGGGCCAAGGTGGGTGGTCCCTACAGCCGAAGCAAGTGGCTGCGGGGGGAGGTGGAGTTGCTGATGGACATGGCCACCGACGAGCCCTTCGTCCGCGAGTTGGTGGGTCGGGTGACCGACCTGATGATCGCCGTGGGCGTCGAGTCCATCCGCCGACTCGACCTGAAGACGGCCGTGCACATCCACGACGACTTCGCCTCGCTCAACGGCCTCTTTTTCTCACCCCAACTCTACGAGCGCATCTTCCTGCCTGCTATGACCCGGATGTGCGAGGCCTTCCACGCCGAGGGCGTGAAGGTCATCTATGGAGGCGAGGGCCGCACCAAGGAGGTCCTTCCCTGGCTCATCGACGCCGGCTTCGACGCCTTCTGCTGTCTGGAACCCCGGGCCGGCTCCGACATCGTGGAGCTGCGGGAGATACTGGGTGAGGACGTCGTGTTCTTCGGCAGCATGTGCAACACCGTGGTGCTTCCCAAGGGGAGCAAGGAGGACATCCGGGCCATGGTGCTCAGGCAGATGCGCCTGGCCCGTCAGGGGCACTGCATCGTCGGCCCCACGCACAGCGTCAGCGCCGAGGTGCCGCCTGAGAACTTCGACTACCTGTTCCAGCTCGTCCGGGAGTGGGCCCCTTGGGACGTCGCACTCCCCGAGAACTGATCGAGGCCGCCGGTAGAGACCTTCTGTCCCTGTGGGAGAAGCTCGGTCATGACTCCCTCTCCCTCTTAGGAGAGGGCCGGGGTGAGGGCAGGCAGAGCCGATGACTTCAACGCTCATCCGCGACCTGGCTGAGGAGGTGCTGGCCGTTTGGCAATCGCCGCCCATCCAGCGCCGCCGGGCGATGTGGGCTCGGCACATCCGTATGGAGAAGGTGGAGAAGGTTCCCGTGGTCGTCTTTCTCATCTGGGGTGACGGCCCGCTTTGGGGGGAGATACTCCCCGACGACCCCATCTCCGCCGACCCCTTCGAGGCGGACATTGAGCTTCAGCTCAAGCAGAAGCTCTGGAAGTGGAAAGAAATCCCCGACGACGACCTCATCCGGCCCTGGGTGGCCCTGCCGTTGGCCCGGCCGAAGGACGCCGGTCCCCTCTGGGGCGTGGAGCTTCGCGTGGAGCGCACGGAAGGGCGGGGCGCCTACCGTCCCATCCCCGTGGTCACCGAGGCCGCTGACCTGAAGAAGCTCAGCAAGCCAAGCTTCCTCTGGGACGAGGCCGCCCGCCGGGAGGTCGAGGACCGAGCCCGTCGCCTCCTCGACGACAAGCTGCCCGTCTTCTTCCCCGCCAACGGGATGGGGGAAAGCCCCTTCGAGCACGTGGTCAGGCTGTGCGGGATGGAAGCCCTGCTACTAAGCGTCATCGACCGGCCTGCTTTCGTCCACGCCGTGATGGAGTTCGTGACCGAGGGCATGGTCAGCTACCACCGGGAGCGGGAGGCAGCTCGCTTCGTCTCGGCCGAGGGGAGTTGGCGGCGGTGCAAGGTGCGTTGGGACGACGTACCGGGTGACGGCCTGGGCCTGCGCCTGAAGGACGTCTGGGCTTACGTCAGTGCCCAGAGCGCAGCGTCGCTCTCACCCCAGCAGTACGCCGAGTTCCTCCAGCCCTACCACGAGCGGGTGGCCGCGCTCTTCGGCGCGACCTACTACCACGGCTGCGAGGACCTGACCCGGAAGATAGACACCATTACCGGGCTCCCCAACCTCCGTCGGTTCCACGTTTCCCCCTGGAGCGACCTGGTGGTGGCGGCCCAGAAGCTCGGCCGCCGGTACGTCATCGAGAAGCACGTCCACTCGCCCAACGTCCTCTTCGCCTTCACCCCCGAGGAGACGCGCCGGGAGCTCCGCCTGGCCCTGGAGACGGCCGGTGAGCTGGTGATGGAGGTCCACCTGAGCGACATCAGTACCATCGAGGGCGAACCCGAACGCCTCCGCCGCTGGGCGGCCATCGCCCAGGAGGAGACGGAGCACTGGGCCTCCTCTCACCAGACCGGGCCCCACTTCGAGGAGACCGCGCCGTGAACCCTGAAGCCTGCCCTTGCGTCTGCACCGTGCGCGGACGCTGGACCGGAGTCCTCCTGTGTGCGCTCCTGCTGACGACCACCGTAGCCGCCCAGGAGAAGTCCTTCGAGACCGTCTTCGAGGTCTGGTCGAAGGACGAGCTGATCGGGCGCGAGACCGCTGTCTACACTGTGGACGAGAAGAAGCAGACGGCCCTCCTCAGCAGCGAGTGTCGACTCGACCTCTCCGGCGAGAAGCTGGAGCTTCGTGGCGAGGTGAAGCTCCAGCTCCCCGGACCCTCCGTGACCGGCTACCAGCTCATCCGCCTGGCCGGCACCAAGGTCGCGCAGATGACCCTCGACCGTCAGGACGGACACTTCCTGCTGACCTCCAGCACTGCGGTGAGCTCTCGACCCCGCCAGGTGGAGGCCAGGCCCGACACCGTCGTGCTCGACACCAACGTGCCCGCCCACTATCAGCTCCTGGCCTGGCGCTGGGACCCCCGGAGCGAGGAGCTCACCTGTCCCGTGGTCATACCCCAGCTCGGCTTGACCCTCAAGGCCGAGGCGACCGCCCGGGGCCAGCGGCTGGCCGAGCTGGCCGGCAAGCCCGTCTTCGCCCGCCGACTTCACCTCACCGTCGGCTCCACCGTGGCCGACCTCTGGGTGGCCGACCCCACCCGGGAACTGCTTCAGGTCACCTTTCCCGCCACCCGGACCGAGTACCGGCGACCGGACGTGAGCTGGCTCTCCGAAGAGCGTCCGCACCGACCCCGCTGATCGGAGCCTTGCAGACGACCTCTGCATGCGATACTGTAGGGGCCCAGAGAGCTTGCACCGGGCGAGGGGGTGAATGATCCGCATTGGCATCGACGAGGCCGGTCTGGGCCCCAAGGTGGGGCCGCTGGTTATCTCGGCCGTGCTCTTTCGCTTCCAGGAGCCTCCCGCCAAGCAGTTGTGGCGGCAGCTGACCGGTGTGGTTTCACGGGCCGGCAAGAGGCGCGGTCGGGCCCTGGTGGTGGACGACTCCAAGCGGGTCTACAGCAGGCAGAAGGGACTGGGCCCGCTGGAGGAATCGGTGCTGGCGTTTCTGGCCGTCTCCGGTGTGGAGCCAGCGGTCCTGGCCGAGCTTCTGGAGGCGGTCTCCGTCAGCCAACGACGGTGGACGGAACGCTACCCCTGGTACCAGGGGGCCGAGCTGGAGCTTCCCCGCACGGCCGCCGGGCTGGGTGCCCGCCAGAAGGGCGACCGGCTGCGTCGGGCTTTGGCCAAGCGGGGCGTTGAGTTGGTGGCGACCCGGTCGCTGGTGGCTCACCCGCGGGAGTACAACTGGGTGATGGAGCGGGCGGGGTCGAAGCTGACGGGTCTCTTCGGGCTGGTGGCCAGGCTCATCCAGCGGGTGCTTCCCCTGACCGGTGACGAGGAGACCGTCGTCGTCTCCGACAAGCTGGGGGGTCGGCGGTATTACGGGCCGCTCATCGGCCGGTTCTTTCCCGGCTCGGCCATCCGGATCGAAGAGCAGTCGCGGGAGCTCTCCAGCTACCGGGTGCGCTGGCGGGACCGACGTTTCGCCCTGGCCTTCATGAAGCAGGGCGACCAACGCTGCTTCGAGGCGGCCCTGGCCTCCATGCAGAGCAAGTACCTGCGCGAGCTGCACATGGAGCTCCTGAACGCCTACTGGCAGGCGCAGCTCCCCGGCCTCAAGCCCACGGCCGGCTACGGCCGGGACGGGACCCGCTTCATCCGCGAGGTGGAGTCCAAACTCGAGGAACTGGGC
>CAZIBA010000320.1:0-3218 GCA_964536795.1 uncultured Planctomycetota bacterium
CCTTTGGGTGTGGGAGGGGGTGAGGGAAGCGGGTGTGCCCCGCCTGCATCGTCCGTCGGCAGGCGGGCTGAGTTTCCCGCACAGAACTGACGTGCACCCGGCCGGCCGTCGGGCGTGCTTTGCCCTTGCCCTCGGCTTTGCCGGGCGTTATCGTACAGCTGTTGAAATAAAGGTCTACAGGCCTACAGGCCCGAGCAGCAGAAGAGGATTCGATGCAGCGCGCGCACTCCTTCGTCAGCGAGGGGCAGCAGGTCGTCGGTACGCTCCATCTCCCCGACGGCGTGGGGTCCCACCCGGCCGTGGTGCTCTGTCACGGGTTTACCGGTCAGCGCATCGAGACCCACTTCCTCTTCGTCAAGACCAGCCGGGCGCTGGAGGGGGCGGGCATCGCTTCGCTCCGTTTCGACTTCCGCGGGTCGGGGGAAAGCGAAGGGGAGTTCCGCGACATGACCGTCGAGACGGAGGTGTCCGACGCCCTGAAGGCGGTGGACACGGTGTGCGCCCTGTCTGAGATCGACGCCGACCGGGTGGGTGTCCTGGGGTTGTCGTTGGGTGGCTTCGTGGCTGCCTGCGTGACCGGCTTTGAGAAGCGCGTCAAGAGCACGGTGCTCTGGAGCGCCGTGGCCAGCCTGTCGGAGACCATCGGCCGGCGCTTCGACGCCGAGCAGCGGAAGCTCTTCGAGGAGCAGGGCTACGTGGACATCGGCGGCCACGCTCTGGGCAAGGGGTTCATGGACGCCGTCGAGGCCCTGGACCCGCTGCAGCTTATCGGCAAGAGCTCCGGACCCGTTCTAATCGTTCACGGCACGGCCGACGAGTCGGTGCCGGTTGAGCACGCCCACCGCTACGAGACCAGCGCCCGTCACGGCAACCGCCGGGTGGAGAAGCTCATCGTCAAGGGGGCCGACCACACCTACGCCACGCTGGCGACGGAGCGCCAGGCCATCGAGCGGAGCGTGACTTGGTTCAGGGAAACACTGTAGGGAGATGTGGCCGTGGTGGCCATCCGTCTGGACAACGTGAGCAAGCGCTACGGTGACGTTGTGGCCGTGGACGGGGTCAGCCTAAGGGTGGCCGAAGGGGAGTTCTTTTTCCTGCTCGGTCCCTCGGGGTGCGGGAAGACCAGTCTGCTCCGCATCATAGCCGGCTTCGCCCAGCCGGACGAGGGACAGGTCTACTTCGGCCAGCGGCCGATGAACCCGGTGCCTCCTCACCATCGTCAGTTGGCCATGGTCTTTCAGAGCTACGCCCTCTGGCCCCACATGACCGTCGCTCAGAACGTGGGCTACGGGTTGGAGGTGCGCCGGGTCAAGGGGGAGGAGCGCCGTCGACGGACCAGGCGGGTGCTGGAGTTGGTGCGCATGGCCCGGCTTGCCGGCCGTTACCCGGCCGAGCTTTCCGGAGGTGAGCAGCAGCGGGTGGCCCTGGCCCGGGCCCTGATAGTGGAGCCCCAGGCCGTGCTCCTGGACGAGCCCCTGAGCAACCTGGACGCTCAGCTCCGCTTGGAGATGCGGGAAGAGCTGCGGGAGATCCATCGCCGGACCGCCATCACCATGCTCTACGTCACCCACGACCAGAAGGAAGCCCTGTCGATGGCCCAGCGCCTGGCGCTCATGAACCAGGGACGGATCGTCCAGGTGGGCACCCCCAGTGAGCTCTACCAGCAGCCCGCCTCTCGCTTCGCTGCCTCTTTCCTTGGTGAGACGAACCTGCTTGAGGGCCAGGTGGTCCGCAGTGAAGGTGACGCCGTGGTGCTCCGGACGGCCGTGGGGGAGCTTCGCTGTGCTCCGGGGAACGGGGCCGCAGCCGGGAGCCGGGTGCTCCTTTCTATCCGGCCCGAGGCCGTGGAGCTGGTCGGCTCGTCGGCAGGAGCGGAGGTGTCGAACACCTTTCCCGTCTCCATCGAGGAGGCCACCTATCTGGGCGAGACCAGCCAGTACGTGTTGCGGGCAGGGGAGGTGACGTTGAAGTGCCTGGTCTTGGCTGCTCGGTCGTTGGCGGGTCCGGGAGGAAGCGTGCTGTCTCGGGGCCAGCGGGCTCATGCCCGCATCGCCCCCGACGGCGTCGTGCTGCTATCCCCCGACGCCTGAGACAACATCGTCTGACTTCTCTCTTCGAGTCACCAATCAAAGGGCTTCCAGGAATGACCGAACCTGACCGAGACTTCCGCCGCATCGAGGCCAAGTGGCAGCGCGCCTGGGAGGACGCCCACCTCTTCCGCTGCCAGTTGGACGACCCCCGGCCGCGCTTCTACTGCCTGACCATGTATCCCTACCCCAGTGGCGCCCTGCACATGGGCCACGTCATCGTCTACACGCTGGGCGACGTCATCAGTCGCTACAAGCTGCGCCGGGGCTGCAACGTCCTCAGCCCCCAGGGCTGGGACTCATTCGGCCTGAACGCCGAGAACGCGGCCATCAAGTCGGGCGTCCACCCCCAGGACTCCACCCGGACCAATATGGACAAGATGCGCTCCCAGATGGTACGGGCCGGCTGGGGATACGACTGGCGCCGGGAGCTGGCCACCAGCCACTCGGACTACTACCGCTGGACCCAGTGGCTCTTCCTCAAGTTCTACGAGCAGGGCCTGGCCTTCAAGAAGACGGCCCCGGTGAACTGGTGTCCCCAGGACCGGACGGTACTGGCCAACGAACAGGTCGTCGACGGCTGCTGTGAGCGCTGCGGCACCCCGGTGGAGCCCCGGGATATGGAGCAGTGGTTTTTCCGGATGAGCGCGTACGGCGAACGGCTGCTCGACGACCACGGCAAGCTCGATGGCCTCTGGCCGGAGCGCGTGCTTCGGATGCAGCGCGAGTGGATCGGCCGTAGCGAGGGGGCCCGGCTGGACTTCACCGTCGAGGCCAGCGGCGGGACTCTCACCGTCTTCACCACCCGCCCCGACACCACCTACGGCGTCACCTTCATGGCCATCGCTCCGGAGCATCCGTTGGTGCCTGAGTTGGTCGGGGGAACCGAGCGCGAGAAGCCGGTGATGGAGGCCGTGGCCCGGATGCGCCGACAGAGCGCCGTCGAGCGCACCAGCGAGGAGAGCGAGAAGGAGGGCGTCTTCACCGGCCACTACGTCACCAACCCCTTCGACGGTTCCCGGGCCCCCCTCTGGGTGACCAACTACGCCCTCATGGAGTACGGCACCGGCGCCGTGATGGCCGTGCCCGCTCACGATCAGCGCGACTTCCTCTTCGCCAGAAAGTACGGCC
>CAZIBA010000320.1:3228-3977 GCA_964536795.1 uncultured Planctomycetota bacterium
CCTGGACGTCAGGGTCGTCATCCAGCCCGAGGGCGAGGAGCTGGACCCGACTGAGATGACCGAGGCCTACGAGGGCCCCGGCGTGCAGGTGAACTCCGGGCCCTTCGACGGGATGCCCAACGAAGAGGCCAAGCGGGCCATGACCGAGTACGTGAAGGAGCGGGGCAGGGGCGACTTCGCGGTCAACTACCGCCTGCGCGACTGGCTCCTGAGCCGACAGCGCTACTGGGGGGCGCCCATCCCCATCGTCTACTGCGAGGACTGCGGCGAGGTGCCCGTACCGGAGGACGACCTGCCCGTGCTCCTGCCCGGAAACGTCGACTTCCAGCCGGGGGGCGAATCGCCCCTGGCCCGCTGCCCGGAGTTCGTCAACACCCAGTGTCCCAAGTGTGGCAAGCCCGCCCGCCGGGAAACCGACACCATGGACACCTTCGTGGACTCCTCCT
Source organism: uncultured Planctomycetota bacterium (assembly GCA_964536795.1). Taxonomy (GTDB): domain Bacteria; phylum Planctomycetota; class DG-23; order CBDVDV01; family CBDVDV01; genus CAZIBA01. The sequence continues at coordinate 3,675 of CAZIBA010000320.1, forward strand.
GGTACTTCCTGCGCTACCTCACGCCCCGCGATGAGGAGCGGGCCTTCGACACCGAGCTCTGCAACCAGTGGCTTCCCGTCGACCAGTACGTGGGAGGCATCGAGCACGCCACCATGCACCTCATCTACGCCCGCTTCTTCACCAAGGTGCTCTGCGACCTCGGGCTCGTCGGCTTCGACGAGCCCTTCGGCCGCTTCTTCGCCAACGGCATGGTCTGCAAGACCGCCTACCGCTGCCCGCAGTGCCTCTGGCTCCCGGAGTCGGAGGTGGACCTGGCGTCGATGACCTGCAAGCAGTGCGGCG
>CAZIBA010000321.1:0-3969 GCA_964536795.1 uncultured Planctomycetota bacterium
CACCAGGGTCTTGCCCTCCCCGGTGACCATCTCGGCGATGTTGCCCTGGTGGAGGACGATGCCGCCGATGATCTGCACGTCGTAAGGGACGTCCTGCCAGCGGATGGGGATTTCCGACGCGGTCCAACTGCGACCCACCAGACGCCGACAGGCCTGCTTGACGACGGCGAAGGCCTCGGGCAGGACCTCGTCCAAAGCCCGGTTGCGGGCCTCCTTGGCGTCCTCGAGCTCGTACTCGGCCCGGGTCAGCTCGGTCTGCCGGCTCTTCCGTTCCGACCGGCCCCTGGCCCGTGTGAGCGCCCGGTTGGCTTGGACCTGGCCCTTGCGGGCCTGCTCCACCCGCTCGGTGAATGGGCGCAGGCGCTCCCGGAACTCGTCGGTCTTGCCCCCGAGCTGGGCGTCGCTCAGCGTGGCAAAGGACTCGTCCAGCCGGTCGATCTCGACCACCAGCGGCTCCAGGCTCCGGATGGTGCGCGCGTTGCTGCTGCCGAAAACCACCGACAGACCGCGGTTCATGCCATCGATCAGCTTGTCCACAATCATCGGCAAGGCCCGAAAAGCATTGAGCACGGAACGGCCGGCCGCGACCTCCCGCGGCCCATCCCGTCCCACTTCCCTCCATAGATTAGACGCCTCACTCCACCTCCCTGTCAAGGGAAACAAGGACCGCTCTGGGACCGCCAACACCGTCTGGGCGCCCGCCCCGAGCCCGAGGGGGCGGGAGAAACGGCTTGACGGCCGCCCTTCCCTTGTGCACTATAGGGTGCGACGCCGACGTCGGCCGCGGGCTCACGTCCCCCGGCCGCTCGGCCGACGATACCGGCGGGGTAGCTCAGTGGTTAGAGCAGCGGAATCATAATCCGCGTGTCGGGGGTTCGAATCCCTCCCCCGCTACCAACGGAAGTCTTGAAACACCAAGACGTTACGGTTCAGACGCTTTTCCTCTTCGCGAGCTTCAGGGGCTCGTGATACGTATCTGATAAGTCCTTGAGCACATCCACGTAGGGAAGCTGCACCTGCGCCGCCCGCAAGGCCTGCGCCATGATGCCGGTGTAGTACCGCAACGTCGTGGCGATGCACGTGTGGCCCGCCAACTGCTGTACTACCCCCTCATTCACGCCGGCCAGGGCCAGGTGGGCTGACAAAGGTCCGCCTCAGGTCATTTAAACGTGCAGCGTGGGATGCCGGCCCGCTCTACCACCGCCTGAAAGCCCCGTTGGAGGTTGTTGTGCAGCCGTCGTCCGTCGCCGGTGTGAAAGACGTGCTCTCACCTCCGGGACGGCCTCCCGAGCATCGCCCGAATCTCAGGCAGGAGGGCGAGGACGCGGTTCCGCCGGGACTTGGTCGGACGGCCCGGCTTACTGCGGACCCGGACCAGGCCGTCTTCAAGGTCCACATCATCCCAGGTCAGGTTCACCAGCTCACCCAGCCGCATGCCCGTAGTCACCGCCAGAGCTACCATGGCCCTCCACCGCCGCGACGGGCACGCCTTGAGCAACTTCCTGATCTCCTCGGCAGTGAGCACCCGCACGTCCCTTTCGGGCTCCGGGACAGGCTTCAATCCGTCCGCTGGATTCCTGTCCAGGTACCCCCGGCGTGCCGCCCGGTTGAGCGAGCCCTTGAGCGTGCGGAGGGACTTCTTGGCTGTTGCCGGCGCCACGGACTTCAGCCTTTGGGCGAAGAAACGTTCCGCCAGCCTTGGGCTGATGTCGGCCAAGAGCACGTTTCGACAGACCCCGCCGAACTGCCGCAGAACCAACTCCAGCTCCTTGAGGGAAGCGGGAGCCAACCGGCCTTCCATCACCTCCAGTTCCTCCGCCACGAACGCCCTGTAGCTGATAGGCCCGCTCCTCCTGAACTGCACGTCGTTGAGCTTGTCCTCTCGTCTGGCGCGCAACTCCTCGGCAAGCTCGTGGTCGGAGCCCACCGTCTCTGTGCGGACCCGACCGGTCTCATCGTGCCAGCGCAGGCAATAGGTCTTCCCTTTCTTGAGCTTTCGCTCCCAGATCCAGACCCGTCGCCGAAGAGCTCCGGGAACCCCTCCAGGGCCTGCTTCTTCCAGGCCGCGATCTGCGAGGGGTGCACCTGGAAGAGACCCGCCAGCTCGTTCACCGTCCGCTCCCCGCGGATTGCCTCCAACGCCACCTTCGCCTTGAACCCCGCACTGTGTCGCCGTCGCTTGCCCATCTCGCCTCGCCTCCCATCTCCTCCTGCCGGCCCGGCGGGACTATCTTATCCACCTCTCCAGTTTTTGGGGAGCATTACACTCCTTGCCGATATTGCGGCCATGAAGCCATGATTTGCCTCCCAGGATTTCGTCTGAGTCATCCCCGGTTTTCCTAACAGTCAGTGGCTTCTCGTGTTGCGGCGAGGAGCTCGACGGAGTGGGGTGGGAAAGCCACGGGCGAACACTCCAGAGGCAACAGGACCAGGGGACAGGGCTGAAGCCCTGTCCCTACAGGTCGAACCGAGCGTAACAACTGTAGGGACAGACCCTTAGGTCTGTCCGCCTCAGTTGACCTCCCTGCGGCTGGCTCCGAATGAGCACGGCTTCCGGCCAGTCGCGCCGGTAGCTCCCCCGCACCTTCGCCAAAACTGGGGATGAGTCAGGGATTTCGTCACTTGACAGGCTTTCTATCTGTAGTATAATGTTCGATAGGTCGAAAGCCGAGCCCGCGCAACCGAATACCGGGCAGGGCGGATGCTCCGGCGCGGAGGGCGGCACGGCCATTCGGGGCGGGGAATGCGGCGCAAAGGAGAGGTCCTTCTCGGCCCACGGACAGAGTCACAGCCGCTGGGCTCATAGCGACCAGACAACGAGTTTCAGGGAGGGAGCGAGAGCTGAGAATGGTCAGGCGAATCGTAAAGCACTTCGGGCCCGAATGGGGCGCAGCGGTGATGGGCACGGCGGCGATAAGCATCACCATGCAGTTGTCCTCAGAGGTGGCACGGCCCTTTTCTCCACTGCTCTACATCGGGTTGGGATACTACCTCTTCGCCACCCTCATGTTCGTGGCGGTTCTGGTGCCCTGGACGCTTCGCTTTTTCTGGTATCCCGATGAGGTCAAAAAGGACCTGGCTCATCCTGTTCGGGGGAACTTCTTTCCGACCGTTCCCATCAGCTTCATTCTTGCCGGGACGGGGACGAACAAACTGGGTCCCCTTCTGTTTGGGCCGACCGTCGCGTACTACCTGGGAGTGATATTCTTCTTCGTCGGCGCAGCGGGCATCTTTATCTTCGGCTTTTTGCTCATCCGCACCCAGTTTCTCAAAGAAGACATCGCCCTGGAACACGCCACTTTCGCCTGGTTCATTCCGCCCGTGTCTCATCTGATCATCCCGGTCCTCGGGGCTTGTTCCATGGATGTCTACTGGGCAGATACACGCCTGGCACCTGTCCTCTTCCTTGTTTCGATGGTGGCTCTGGGAGTTGGTCTTTTCAACTTCATTTTCGTGGGCGCAGCCATCTGGCACAGGTACACCTATATCGCTCTGCCGGCGGGGCGACTGGCTCCGACCTCCATGATCGCGATAGCCCCCACCGCCATCATGGTAGTCTTCCTGATCAAGTTCGCTCAGGCCATCGAAGCTTCTCACGGCAACCTCTTTGGCCTGAGATTCGCGGCTACCTTCCCTGTGATCAGACTCGCCGCTTCAGTCCTGTGGGGCTTCTCCGCTTGGTGGCTCGTGGTCGCCGCTGTTCTCTTCGTGCACTACGCTGTTCGTCTGGGCCATCCGCGTGCCTTCGCCTGGTGGGCCTACACCTTTCCGTTCGAAGCCTTTGTGGTGGCCACCGGCCTGTTAGCCCAGATCTTCACATTAAACTTCCTGCATGTCCTGCTTGAGCTGCTCAATGTTGCCGTGGTGCTTGTTTGGGCTCTGGTCGTTTTCGCGACGATAAGTTGGCTGAGAAGCGGGGGTTACTTTGCACCCTCGCACTCAGAGCAATAAGCCCCCACTTCCCAGATG
>CAZIBA010000322.1:0-3958 GCA_964536795.1 uncultured Planctomycetota bacterium
TTTTGGCTAAATATTGGTTGGGAAGTGTCGTGGGCTCGCGTCTCTTGAGAGCACATTAGTTGCTGCTTCATTGATTTCCTGCGCATGGTTTTTTGATGTGGCAAAAACCCTAACAATGAAAGTTTTTGAAGGGATCGCCGTCATTATTCTTTGCCAGGGCTCTGTTACGGTTTTCTTTGCCATCGGGTCATAAATCTCCAACGCGTATTCGCCTAAATATGGGTTTTCAGGCCGTGGATGGAGACTGGCTATGTCAACCCTGATGTCCTCAGAATGGACTTCTTGCTGCAATTCGGGAGTAAGCTGATTCCAGATCTCCCTCTGCAATTCATCTTCACTCCACATTCTTGTCATTGGATGCGGTCGTTCGAGCTGAGAACGCATTTTAAAAACTCTTTTCCATCGAGGGTTTCTCTCGCGGATACGTTTCCAACATTGTCCAAGCTGGTCACCAGGGTCCTTCGCCCACTTGCTGACTCCGTCAATCAAACTCCACTCATCGAATGTAAGGTATGTCTCTAAGTCGTCAACGGGATTTCCTCCTAGAAGTTTGTCAACAGTCTCCTGAAAAACATCTCGCATTTCCAATTCAATGGCGCGGACTGTTCGGTGGGCATATATGTTGTCGTACATGTAGAACCTGGCTTGGAGGAAGCGTTCTAGAGCGCTAACGCCATGCAAGTGCAAAACCATCGAACATTCCGAATCCGTTTGCCGGAAGTGGGTGTAATATATCAGCCTGCTCGTGTCCACCGGGTCAATCGACACGCCTGTCATGTAGGCATCTCTGCATACGTAGTCCATACTATCGGCAGTGTATAGCCCGCAAAAAATCGACCTAAGTAGTCTTAACCATAGATCTCTTCCCTCCTCTTCGGTCCCCTGTGGCTTCTTAATTAGCCAAGCGATATCTTCAGCACTCAGGCTCTCGCCAGGCTCAAAATCACCCTCCAAACCTGTACCGACACTCTCAATTAGAGTGCGCAGTGGCCCGGTGATAATTCTCTGCCCGATCATTTCGTGGGTAATGTTCCACTTTTTGCCCAAGTAGTACTCGTCGAAGAAGTGTCCAAAAGGCCCATGACCAACATCGTGCAAGAGGCCAGCGATCCTGGCTGTCTCCACTACCTTGGCTCGGCTCGGAATACCCGCCTTGCAGACTGCTTCAAGGGAATCATAGAGGTGACCCACAAACTCACCAGCCATATGCATTGTCCCGAGACTATGCTGAAACCGAGTATGTTCGCCCCCCGGGAATACCCACCAAGCTGCCTGAAGTTGATGGATACGGCGCAGACGTTGAAGCCAACTTGAATCGATAAGGTCCTCTTCGACAGCCGCACTAATTCCTGATTCAAGCCGTTTTGTGAACGGGATATACCGATAGATAGGGTCAGCGACGAGATTTACATGTTCATAGTGACCCCTACAGAATGCTTCTGTGGCATCCATGTTCCCTCTCATAGTTCAATATTGGTGCCAAGGTCACTTTTTGCTTGCTACATGCGGTTGACCATTTTCATCGTCTGGTGATTTAAGTCTAGCCTTATCTTGCGGCGCTGTCAAAAATAGAGCACGCTATGACGTTTTGTTATTGCCGTCCTCGAAAGTAGTTGAAATACAGCCCCAATAAGGTACTTATGGTAAGGTGAAGTAATTTGTTTTGCTATAGACAAATGGTAGAATGACAGTAGAATTGGTGATGTGTCTATGAATTGTCTAAGGTGGCTAACGTCAGCTTGAAAATTGGTATTCTCTCTGACACACATCTAGGAGTTTTTCCAACAGATGCAGAGTTGGGTGGGGACCCCTTTGAGGCATTCGAGGAAGGGTTGAAGATCCTTGTCAAGAATGGTGCTGATCTTATATTGCACGCGGGCGACTTCTACGATAGAACCGATCCCCCTCCATGGGTGCAGGATCGAGCGACGAGGATTCTTCGTTCCACCATCACTGGCGAGGCTCCCAATCTTGAAGTGATCGAAGGCACAGTAAATTTTGAGGCTGAGGATGTTAGCATAGCTGTCCCGGTCTTTCTTATTCATGGTACACATGATCGGCCAATAGGAAGGCCAATCCCTGCTCCCGCATTTCAGCACTTGGTTGCCGCTGGGTACATTAACTACATTGACATAGATTCAGAGAACAGGTTTGCATCCAGACAGGTGGTACTACGAAAGAACGGCGTCACGGTTTTGCTAACAGGAGCTGGTCACAGGCCGGAAGGATTCATTAACGCTTCTATAGCAAAGTGTGGCGTTCCATCCAGTGACAAGTGTATTAGCTTTGCGTGTGTGCATAACTGCGTGGAAGGAATTGTACCGACGTCCGGCGAATACCTTGACCTTTCCCATTTTGAAAGAATCAACTGGGTGATAGTGGGGCATGCTCATGGGAGTCGTGCCCCTAAGGTTAGGAAGCGCGGCGCCCCAGATCGTCCTTCCTTTGAGACGCGAATCTTTGTTCCGGGTGCGACGACCGTCGCTAGGATCGAGCCTCAAGAGGAGGGTGGAAAGTATGTTCATCTTCTCCAGATATCGAAGAAAAAACAAACTGCTCTGAAGTCGTTCAAACTGAGCAGGGCAAGGCCTGTCTATCATAGAACGGTTACTTGCGATAATCTCACGGCAAAGCAGGCGAGGAACAAGGTTGCTCAAGTGCTCGCCGCCCTGCCGTTAGAACGGCTTGATAAGAAGGCCCTGGTGAGAATATATGTGACCGGGGAGCTTTCATCTCGCTCAAAGAGGACTGATCTGCATTTCGAGGAACTTGCCGCTCAGTACAGAGACAAGATTCTCAACTGGTCAGAAATGATACTCGCGAGTGACCTGTACACCGAAGATGATCTGAAGAGGCTTGATGAACTGTGGGGAGCGATGGAAAGTGGGAGTGCGTTTTCGGCACCTTTCGAACGTTTTTGTGAGAAGCTCGGTCGGATGGGATTCCAAGGTAAATACTTCAAAGCAGAGGAGCTGTATCAGACGCTCTCGGAAGTTGCGACGCCGCAGGCAGCTAAAAGAAGGGTGGAAAAGAAGCTTGATGAGGTGCTAGGTCTTGAACATACTTAAGTCTGCACTAATGGAGAATTTCCGGGGCTACGGGAAAGACAATAACCTGATACAGTTCAGCCCCGGAGTTAATCTTATCCTTGGTGATAACGCGACGGGTAAATCCTCCATCGTCACTTTGATTCTATTCGATCTCCTCCACAAAAAGATTGACGTGGGCGCATTCGAGGAATACCGAACCCTTGAGCCACGTGACACGGAGCGATTTAGGGCAGCACTGACCATTATAGGTGTCGATGGAAAAGACTACACAATTGAGAAACTCTGGCCTAGCAGACCGCCTCTAAAGATTAACGTTAAGCAAGACGGAACCGAGATGAAGAAAGCTGGGGAGCTCGAGCTTGCTCGCAAGGATGATGCGCAGCGCTTCATACTGGAGAAATTCGGAGCCACCGCCGAAATACTTGAAGAAATCTTGGTTCAGGTACAGGATCCGGTGAAGCTGCTCTGGCCCGTAAGTGATCCCCGCCGCGTCGGCGCAGCTCTGTCGAGGTTGTTGAGGTACGAGCCTCTTCAGCATGTATTCACTAATGCACAAAGTGCCAGACGAATGCTGTCTCAAAGGGCGAATGATTTTGAGCTGAATAGAAGAGAGATTGAACAACAGATACAGGATTTGGGGTTGTTGTCCCCCGCTGAGTACGAGAAGCAGGAAAAGAAGTTTACAAAAAACAGGGATAGATTAGTAAATAGACTTAAGGATGCGGAGACTGAAATCTCAAGGTTGAAGGGTCAGAAGAGTGCCAGTGAAAAGCAATTGAGAATACTAAACCAGAAACAGGGTAAGTTGAGTACTTTGCTTGAACAGATAGATAAAGGCAGACGTGAACTGAGAGGCAAGAGGAAACCAAAGGAGTCCGCAGAGAACTTGGAAGCTCAAAAGACGGAGG
>CAZIBA010000323.1:0-3957 GCA_964536795.1 uncultured Planctomycetota bacterium
CCAGTGCGCCATGACCAAGAGGATGCTCGACCTGCGCGCCCAGGTCCCCCGCAATCCCACCCAGGGCACTTTCCTTGACACCTTCTACTTCCCAGGCTATCGAATCTTCGAGGGACAGCGGACCCTCATCACCGGGGAATGCATCGACAAGCCCATCCTGAACGCCCTTCGTCTCCTGGGCAAGCTCGGTTCCGCCCGCCTGGCGGTAACGGAGGAGGAGGGGGCTTCCGTCGACCTGCTGGCCACGAAGACGCAGGAAGGGGGCATCCGGGTCATGGCCGTAAACTTCGACGAGGAGTTCGAGTATGCTGCGACCCATCCCGTGCGCATTGAGTTGGAGGGCCTGGGGACGGGCTCTTGGGTATGTCGTCACTACCGCATCGACCACGACCACAGCAACGCCTACACGGTCTGGCTGTCGATGGGCCGGCCCGTGGTCCCGGACGATGAGCAGTTGGCAGCCATCCAGGAGCGGATGGGTCTGGAACTGATGGAGCCGGAGTTCACGGTCGAGAACTCCGACGGGAGGGCCTGCCTGGAGACGACGCTGCCTCCTCAGTCGGTGTCGCTGTGGGTTCTGGACAAACCGGTCTGACCAGACACCTCTCCCCCTTCTCGGGGAGAGGTGGCGTGAGGGGGTGCATGGCTTGACGGTGGGCCCTCACCCCAGCCCTCTCCCAGAGGGAGAGGGAGTCCTGGTGGGTTTCCGAGGGCTGGACATCAATGGAGGAGCCCTTGGCCGAAAAGCCCAACATCCTGTTTGTCTTCGCCGACCAGTGGCGCTACAGCGCTCTCGGTGCGAACGGGAACCCCGACGTTTGCACACCCAACCTGGATCGTTTGGCCGAGCATGGCGTCGTCTTTGACAACGCCTTCTCCGGACGGGTGAACGCGACCCCAGGACGGGGATGCTCCTCCTTGGTCAGCGGTTCAACGACGAGCGCTGGGATCGGCGGCTGAATAAGCTGACCGAGCCCGACTGAAGGAGTCCAGACGATGAGGAGACCACTTCAGGCAGCTGTTCCGGGGGAAACCCTACGCCAGATTCTCTCTCGCCTGGGACCGCCCGGCTTCGGGGCATCGCTCGCGGGTGGGCCGGGCTTCCGCCTTGCCGCCGGCCGGCCGGCCGGCGGGCTGGAGAAGGTGTCCGGGCGTTCCGGACGCTACAGGCTCACGGGGACGGGGGTGGTGGCGGACGTCACGCTGGAGTTCGACGGTGAGCTGGGGGTGGCCGTGCAGTCGGCCAAGATCACCAACGAGGGCACCGAGCCCTCGCCGCCGATCCGTGAGCTTGATGCTTTCTTTCTCCCTTCCAAGGTGACCGTGGGAGACTGTCCGTGGGCCTGTGGCTTTGGAGGCGGCCTGACCGACGGCTTCTATCCCCCTCGAGCGTACCGCCCGGAAGAGCTGACCTTCGGGAAGGCCCGCGCCTGGAAGCCGGCGGAGTCGAGCTTCACTCGTTGGTGGACCGGCAAGGGCCAGTACGAGTTGAGCTCGGGCCCTACGGGGCGAAGCTCCAACCCCAGCCTGCCCGTCATGCTGGTGGGGTGGGAGACAGCCGATGGCCCCGTCGGTCTGTGGGCGGCGCTGGAGTGGTCGGGCCGCTGGCGGCTGCTCTTTGGAACGGTGGAGGACTGGCGGTTCCTCTTCCGTGGCGGGCCTCTGGTGAGCAACCTGGTGCTCGACCCCGGTGAGAGCATTCACCTGCCTCGCCTTCACATCGGTGTCTTCCGAGGTGGTCCGGAAGAAGCCTCCAACAGCGTCCGCCGATACGTAGCCCAAGTGCTGGCGCCCGACGTCGAAGGGGAGCGGCCACACGCCCTGGTCGCTTACGACCACTGGTTCGGGATCGAGCAGAACGTGACCGAGAAGGTCCTGTGGAAGCAGGCCGGTCGGGCAGCGGAGCTGGGATGTGAGTACTTCGTGGTTGACGCCGGGTGGTACGGCGGGTCCTCCGAACGGTTCTTCATGGGCCTCGGAAACTGGGAGCGTGCCGACGAGCTCAAGTTCCCTCGCGGGCTGGAGCCTCTCTCGGAGTACGTGCGCTCCCAGGGGATGCGGTTCGGGTTGTGGTTCGAGCCTGAGCGGGCCCGTGTCGGCTCGGACTGGGCAACCCAGCACGCGGACTGGTACTGGAGCCTCGAGGGCTCGCCCTACGTCATCCTCAATCTCACCCGGAAGGACGCCCAGGATGGGCTCATCGAGATGCTCTCACGCTGGACGGAGCGTCTCGACATCCGCTGGCTCCGCTGGGACTGCAACCAGGCCCCCGGGCCCTTCTGGGACGCGGTGGATCCCACGGGAAAGGTCCAGTTCGCGTACGTGGAGGGGCTGTACCGGGTCCTGGACACGCTTCTGGAGCGGCATCCCGACCTCATGATCGACAACTGTGCCGGCGGCGGGCAACGCATCGACTTCGGCACGCTGCGCCGAGCCGGTACCATGGTCATCAGCGATCACGCCGAGGATCCCCACGTCTGCCGACTCATGCAGACAGGAGGGGCACGCCTGTTCCCCGCAAACTACATGAACAGTTCGCTCTACGTGGGGGAAGGGGATGGCGAGGACGCCGTCGGACCGCTGGAGTTGGTCTCGCGCATGGCCGGGTCCATCACGCTCTGCGGGCATATCGCCAACTGGTCGAAGCGTCACAGCAGGCGGGTCCGGACGTACGTCGACGGCTACCGGACGTTCCGTCACCTGCTCATGAAGGACTTCTACCCGTTGGTGGCCTACCCGCGCAGCCCCGATGACTGGGACGTTGTCCAGTTCATTGATCCGGAGACAGCTGAAGCCGTGGTCCTGGCCTATCGGGTCCGGGGCGATCAGAACAAGCGAACTATCATCCTCAAACACCTAAGCGACGAGGCCACATACCAGATCGCTGACCCATTCTCGGCCAGGAAGCCGACGACGGCCAACGGGCAGGCCCTGATGGAGAAGGGCTTGCGCCTGTCACTCAAGCCCGAGAGTGCCGTGGTGCGGCATCTCACGCCCCTTGCCCGCTGATGGGAGCCGTCTCCGGAGGGAGGCAGTGGAGAACGGTCCGAGTTGCCCTCATCAAGGTCGTGAACCTGATGATCATCAAGCGTCTTCAAATGCTTTCAACAGAGCAGGGATGACTCAGCTCGAAGACCCCTTGACGGCCAGCCCGAATCGGGCAATATCTGGTAGCCAGCTTCGGAAAGGAGGCCGCCGTGAACAGTCCGAATATTCTGTGGATCTGTACCGATCAGCAGCGCTTCGACACGCTTGGCTGCTACGGGAACCGGTTCGTGCACACCCCGAACTTAGACCGTCTCGCTCAAACAGGGGTGCTGTTCGAACGCGCCTATTGCCAGAACCCGGTCTGCACGCCCAGCCGGTCCAGTTTTCTCACCGGACGGTACCCGCGGACGACGCGCTGCCGACAGAACGGCCAGTCCATCCCTGAGGACGAGGTCCTCATCACCAAACTCCTGGCCGACGCGGGCTACACCTGCGGGCTCTCGGGCAAGCTGCACGTCTCCGCCTGCCACCCGAAGGCCTGTCCGACGACCGAGCGCCGAATCGACGACGGCTACGCCGAGTTCCACTGGTCGCACCACCCCTCCCCCGACTGGCCGGGGAACGAGTACATCCACTGGCTCCGGGAGCAGGGCGTCGAGTACGGGCGGTCACCGTTCAACGGCTCGAAGTACGTGCAGGTCGGCATGCCTGCTGAGCATCACCAGACCACCTGGTGTGCGCTGAAGGCCGTGGAGTTCATCGAGCGGTCGGCCTCCTTCGACCGTCCCTGGTCCTTCTCTTTCAACTGTTTCGACCCACACCCCTCTTTCGACCCGCCCCGGGCGTACCTCGAGCGCTACCTCCCCCGACTGGATGACATACCCCTGCCCAACTACGTCCCTGGCGAACTGGACGACAAGCCGCCGCACCAGTTACAGAACCACCAGAGCGCCCGCGGCTATCCTTACC
>CAZIBA010000324.1:0-797 GCA_964536795.1 uncultured Planctomycetota bacterium
CCGACTGGAACGCCCGCATCGCTCACTGGGGCCTCCGCGCCCTCCGCACCGGCGTGGTCCCCTGTGGTGAAGCGATAGAGCCCTGAGGTAGGCCGCCCCCATCGGGGCACAGAATACGGGGCGGGGTGGCGACTGTCACCCAGCCCCGAGGGTCCTCACTCGCCTCGAGTCGGCCCTGGTTACATCTTCCAGCCCGCGCTCTTGCGGACGAGGTCGAGGACGCGGATTTGCTCGCGGACCGATGCGGGGGTGACCCGGGGTTTCTTGCGCTTCCGGATGGCGTCGTAGAGGTTGTCGTAGAAGTTGGGAGCCTTGCCTTTGGGCTTGACCTCGAGGGTCTTTTCCTCCCAGGGGAGCACGTCTTCGTTGCCGTATCGGCGGCCCTGGGCTGCGCGGGGGTCCACCTTGATGGGCTTGACCTTCTTGGGGTCGAAGTACTTGATGCGGGCCTCGCTTCCCCGGACTTCCATCGTGCCACAGGTGCCACACACCAGCCAGGTGGGCTGGGGAAATGCGCAGGCGTAGGACTGCTCCACCTCGATGACCCGGCCGTTCTTCCCCCGCAGCACGACCTTCATGAAGTCGTCGGCGTCGCCCGCGGTCACCGTGTGCTTGAGCTCACCCCAGACGTCCTTGACGGGTGCGTCCAGGAGCAGCAGGCAGTAGTCCACCGAGTGGGAGCCGTTGTTGTTCAGGTACCCTCCCCCGAAGCGCTTGAGCTGCTGCCAATCGTTTCGGCGGAAGAAGGAGTGGCCGGTCATGCGCATGAAGAAGACCTTCCCCAGGAGACAGCTGTC
>CAZIBA010000324.1:807-3954 GCA_964536795.1 uncultured Planctomycetota bacterium
GCGCTCTGGTGGATGGTGAGCACCTTCCGGGCCTTCTTGGCTGCGGCTATCATCCGGTCGGCCTCCCGGACGCTCATGCACATGGGCTTCTCCACGAGGACGTGTCGGCCGGCGCGGAGGGCAGCGATGCTGTGGGGGCCGTGGTCCTTGCTCAGGGTACAGACGACAGCCAGTTCAGCCAGGTCGCTCTTGAGGAACGTCTTGAGGTCCGCGAAGGTGGCGCAGCTGTAGACCTCTTCGGCTTCTTTTCTCCGGTCTTTGAGTGGGTCCACGCAGGCGACCACCTCAAAACCGGGATGTTGGTGCATCAGTCTGGCGTGGTGGCTCCAGCCGATGCGGCCCAGCCCTACGACGCCGACGGTGATGGGTTTCCTCTTGGCCATAGCTCCGACGACCTCCCTTCTCTTTCCTCTGCTGCAACGGTCCCCTCTCCACCCTTCGACGCGGCTCAGGGTGTGGTGAGCAATTGACCTTGTCGAACCACAGAGGGGCTTCACAGGTCCATTGTATAGTACAGCGACTCCATAAGCGCTCTGAATCCTGCCTTCTCGTACAGTCGTCGCGCCGGGAGATGACCCTCGTTGAGACCCGTCTGGACGGCAGCCAGCCGGAGCTTCTCGCTCCGGAAGATGTCCAGGACGTGCTGGAGCTGTCGGCTGCCGACACCCCGGCCTCCTGAGTCTCTGCGCACGCCGTTGTAACCGATGGTGCCGATGCTCTTGTCGCGGTCGATACCGTAGCTGATGAACCCCACCACCTCGCCGTCGAGCTCGGTGACGAGCAGGCGCCCCTCGGCAAGCTTGCTCTTGAGGTTGGCGATGATGCCCGGCACCACCCACTCCTGCCAGGGCTTCCCGCCGATGAGGCCGTGCTGCTGCTCCATCGCCGCCGCCCTGCCCATTGTCCAAATGTTCGCGACCATCACCTCGATGGGTTCCAGGTCGGCCTCGCCGGCGGCACGGATACGGCCTGCGGGCGGCTCGGCCTGGCGGGAGGCCAAGGGGTTGGCGAGCAGGTCTCGACAGATGGCGTCGGCGGCTCGGGCCGCCGATTCGAGTTTGGCGGGCAGGAGCGTGTCGATGGTGTCGGCGGGTGTGTGCACGGGGAAGGGGTGGCAGTCGTTGGTCAGGAACATCGCGGGTACGCCGTGAAGGGCGAAGGGATAATGGTCGCTTCCGGCTTGCATTCGGTTGATGCTGGTGACGCTCGCCAGGTCGGCAAGGACCTGCGCCACCCGGGTCTCCAGCTCTCGTGACTGCATCACGTAAACGACGTGGTCGGCGAGCGCAGCGCCGACGTGGTCCACGTTGAGCACCCAGAGGACATCGGGCATTTCCTGCTCGTGAGCAGCTGCGTACACCTTGGAGCCCAGGGGCATCCCGTCGTCGCCCCCGAACTCCTCCGCGCCCATAGCCACGAACCGCACCGTAGCCGACGGCTCCGCCGTGGCCAGGCCCCGGGCGACGGCAAGCAGGACGGCCACGCCGGACGCGTTGTCCCCCGCACCCTGGATGAAGGGAGCCGAGTCGTAGTGAGCAGTCAGGCAGGCGAGGCCCGGACCGCGGCCGGGGAGCTCGGCGACCACGTTGGCGGAGGTGCCCTCAAAGCGCTTCGCGCGGACGGCAAGCTTGACCTCCTCCCCCACGTGAGCTGCCAAGCGACCGGCCGCGAGGACCGGAAGGACGGCAACCGGCATCCTGGTCAGCCTCTGCTGACGGATGTACTTGGTGGAGGGAAAATGGGTGTGGGAACTGGTCACGACCAGGCCCCGAGCTCTTAGTGCTTCGAGCTTGAGCGCCCACTGACCCCGGGAGACGACCCCGCCCCAGGACTCGGGCACGAACACGATGCACCCACGGAGCTCGTCCTGGTCAAGGTCGTCAAGCTCAGCGGGACGGACGGCTCTGAGCTTCCCCGTGGCCTCGCCGCCGGGTGAGTACATCGAGGCCGTCACCTCGAACCGCGCCGAGCCATCGGCCAGCGCCAGCGATGCCCCCTCGCACTCCCAGCCGGGACAGGGGAACTCCTCCAGGTGCGTCTCCAGACCCAGTTGCTCGAACTCCCGGCGCAGGTACGCAGCCGCTCGCCTCTCGCCCTCGGTTCCGGGGCAGCGAGGGCCCAGGTCGACGGCCAGCTCCTTCAGGTTCCGCCAGAGGGCTTGTGTGTTCATGAGTCTGTCCGCCAGGCAAGGGGGTCCATCCCTTTGCTCATTTCTTCCGCGACTTCTCGGGGATATCGGTGGTCCGGAACGGGATGCTCAGCAACCACCAGTGGTTGTAGCAGCAGACGGCGCTCTCCGGTCCGACTGAGAGCAGGTGCTTGCCGGTGGCCACGTCGTAGGCGTGGACGGCAAGCTTGGCCACGCCCTGCTGGCTGATTTCCTTGATGAGCGCGACCTCGGGCGTCTCCGCCGGGCCGGCCAAAGGTATGGGGAGGGTCACCGCAGGTATCCCGATGAGCCCCTCCCTACGGTCGATGGCCACGGCCCCGGAGCGGAGGGCCGCTATCACCTTGGCATCCTCCTTCTTGCCGACGAGCAGCGCGCCTTGCTCATTGAGCTTCTCGGTCACCGCGCCAATGGTGTAGCCCTTGTCGTAGCCCTCCAGGTAGGTGCTGTCGAGGAATACCTTCTTCCCGGCCAGTTCGGAGAAATCCATTTGCTCGACGGCCCGGTCCACGGCCGTGCTCAGGAGAAGCTGCTCGACCGCCGTCCGTGAGGTGTCCGTGATGCGGGCCGAAGCACAGCCTCCAACAAGCGTCCCCAGCAGGGCCATCACCAACAAACGCTTCCACACCATAGACCTCTCTCTTTCTCTTGCACTTCATCGAAGATAGCTCCGGCACTGGAGCGGAAGGACCCTTATCGCAGACCAGGGCCAGCCGGTCAAGCCTCTGGCTGGAAAAGCTTGGACTCCTGCACGGCCGGGCAAGGCCGGCCGTGGCACACTTGCTTCCCTCACCCCGTCCCTCTCCCGGGGGGAGAGGGAGAACCGTGCGTGGCACACCCACCGACTGGGTGCCACGGGTGGCTCGCCGAAGGTCCTACGACTCGTATGAGCCGACCAGCCGTGTGAAGATCACGCTGGGTGCCACGGGTGGCTCGCCGAAGGTCCTACGACTCGTATGAGCAGACCACCCGTGTGAAGA
>CAZIBA010000325.1:0-3947 GCA_964536795.1 uncultured Planctomycetota bacterium
CTACCTGGAGGGCCAGGTCCAGGTCAGCGAAGAGGGCGCCCTCATCAGCAGCGAGCAGGAGTACTTCCACGTCGAAACGTCACGAGGCTTCCTCATCCGCGACATCGTTCCCGACGAGCATCCCGAGCCGGTGTCCTCACCGCTGCTCACCCGGGCCCGGGAGGCTCGGGTGGCCCAGGCCGTGACCCCGGCCCCCCCGTCCCGTCCAGAGATCGAACGCTTCGAGCCCTCGCCGGCCGACCGCCGACAGCTACTGGAGGCCCGCTACCAGGCCTACATGCTGGACCCCGAAGGCTTCGACATCGAGAGCTGGGAGGAGGAGGACGGCCGGCGGGCCTTCGTCATCACCGGTGGCGTGGACATCCTCCGCGACGTCCCGGCCTCGGCGGCCGGACCGGCCGAGACCCTGGAGCTGATGGCCGACAACGTCGTCACCTGGGTGGCCCCCGGGGAGGCCGGGGCCGCCGGTGAAGAGCTCCACACCGAAATCTACGCCGAGGGCAACGTCACCGTCTACTACCGCGGTCGGGTGCTGGAGTGCGAGCGCCTGTTCTACGACCTGACGGCCGACCGGGCCATCATCATGAAGGCCGTCATCCGCAGCACCGTACGGGCCGGGCAGCTCCCCCTCTACTACCGGGCCGAAGAGGTGCGTCAGCTCAACCGCAACCAGTACGTGGCCGCCGACGCCATCATCACCACCTGCGAGTTCGAGCACCCCCACTACTGGCTGCAGGCCAAGCAGCTCACCCTGGACGAGTCCGCAGACCTCCGTCTGGCCCGCAGCTGGAACAACGTCTTCTTCGTGCACGGGGTGCCACTGCTCTACTGGCCATACTACGCCCGCGACCTGAACCGTGACCGCACCCTGCTCAAGCGCTTCCGGCTCCGTCACTCCAGTGAGTTCGGTACCGAGGTGCGCACCGCCTGGGACCTCTACGACCTGGGCCTCTACGAAAACGACTGGAGCAACCTGTCCCTGGTGGTGGACCTCCTGAGTGAGCGCGGGCTGGGCCTGGGACTCGACTTCGACTACGCCGGCCGGGGGGCCAAGGGCTACGTCACCTCCTACTACATCGACGACAGCGGCCGCGACCTCCCCGACGAGCCACTCGAGCACGACGAGCGGGGACGCTTCGAGTGGCGCCACCGCCAGCGCCTCAGTCCCTACGACACGCTGCTGGCCGAGTTCTCCTGGATGAGCGACCGTGGCTTCCTGGACGAGTACTTCGAGCGGGAGGCCAAGGAGGACAAGGAAAAAGAGACCATCCTCTACTACAAGCACCAGCGCGGCCTGGCCGCCTTCACCGCCCTGACCAAGTGGCGGGTCAACAACTTCCTCACCCAGACCGAGTACCTGCCCCAACTGGGCTTCCACCTGTCGGGCTACCCCCTCTGGGGAGATCGGCTCACCTTCTACAGCGTCAGTGAACTGGCCAACGTCCGTCTGCGCCCCGACGACGACCTGGACCTGCGTCAACCACGGGCCTGGCGCTTCGACACGGCCAACGAGCTCGACTGGCCCCTGGCCTGGCGCTTCATCCACGTCGTCCCCTTCGTCGGGGCCCGCTACACGGCCTACAGCGACAGTCCCGACCTCGTCGGCCGGGAGTCGGGCCGGTCCCGCAGCCGATTCGCCGCCGAGTACGGCTTCCGCTCCAGCGCCACCTTCTCCCGGCTCTACCGGGTGCGCAGCCGACTCTGGGACCTGGACGGCGTCCGCCACGTCGTTACCCCCACCGTCGACTACCTGCACCGCTTCGCCGTCACCAGCGAACCCAGCGAGCTCTTCCAGTTCGACGAGGTGGACCAGCTCGACGAACTCCAGGTCATCAGACTGGGCCTGCGTCAGCGTTGGCAGACCCGTCGGCTCACCCGAGGCCGAAGCCCCCTGGCCTCGGT
This sequence comes from uncultured Planctomycetota bacterium, assembly GCA_964536795.1. Lineage (GTDB taxonomy): Bacteria > Planctomycetota > DG-23 > CBDVDV01 > CBDVDV01 > CAZIBA01. The sequence goes on from CAZIBA010000325.1 coordinate 1,903, forward strand.
GGACCCTCGGGTGGTGGACTGGCTGGTCTTCGACGTGGAGATGGACGTCTTCCCCAACGAGGACCGCGACAACCAGGGCGACCTGCTGGGCAATCTGGCCCTGGACGTCATTTGGCGGGTGAGCGATCAGCTGGCCCTGCTCTCCGACGCAGAGCTCGACCTGGACGACGGCTTCGACTGGGACGTCTTCAACGTCACCCTCAAGCTGGACCGCTCCCCTCGGCTCAGCTTCTTCCTCGGTCACCGCTACATACGCGACGCCACCTCCTCAGCCTTCACCGTGGGCTTCGACTACCGGGTGAGCGAGAAGTGGCAGCTCGGTGGCTTCTGGCAGTACGACTTCAGCGCCGACGCCGCCCTCACCCAGCGCATCGTGCTCACCCGTCGCCTACACCGCTGGCTCCTGGAAATGGCCTTCGAACGAGACGAAGGCGAGGAGGGCGGCCGAGGCGACACCTCTGTCTCCATCACCATCATCCCCCAGGGCCTCCCCGACACCAAACTCCGCTTCTTCTGAGAGAATACTTCTTCAGACGTAAATCTCCTTCCTGACATCCCTTACGCCCATCCCATGCACAATCTGTGTAGATTTCTCTTGACTTTTGGGCTGAAGTGTGTTATAGTGTGTATGTAGGATAGCTGAGCAACTCTCACGTCACCTTCTTCTCTCTGAAACATCGGTACTTCCCAACTCCGGAAAGGAGAACGATCATGAGGGGAAAAAGACTGTGCAGAGCAGTTTTGCGGACGTTTGCTTGCGCTGTGGGCATTCTTGTGGTATCAGTGGTCAGTGCACGTCTCAGCCCCGCCTACGGAGACGTGACGGTGAGTATCATCGACCCCTCCGAGTCGGAGATCTATGAAGCCTACGACGAGGACGCCCAGGACCACGACTGGTCGGTCACCTTCACCGCGGAGGGCGCCCCCGAGGGCGGCACGTATCGTTGGTACTACGGTGCGTCCCTCCGCCAGGTGGGTGGCCACGAGCACACGTCGACCCTGAGCGGGCCCTTCATGCGTCGGGTCAGGGTGACCTACACCATTGGCAACGACGTGGGCGAGGACCAGTGCATCATGTGGTACGTGCAGGCGAAGCTCCAGGTGGAGTCGTTGGCTAACGACCAGGAGCACGCCCCGGGCGCCTTCATCGGCCTCGACGACAACGACAGCGACAGCAACGGCGTCATCGACCGGGAAGAGCAGGTCGACTACGGCGAGACGGTGCCCGTGCCCTTTGTGATGGACTTCCGTGCCCTCCCGTACAAGCTCGACGTGGGCGGCCACACGTGGGCGCACGACGGCAACTTCACCCTCCGCTACCTTTCCGGCGACGACAACATCACCCGCGCCTTTGAGCCCGGCGACATGCAGTTCACGCGCATCGACGTCACCGGCGATGCCTACCAGAAGCCGGCCTCCACGACCTGGCGGGAGGTGTACCTGGAAGGGGTGGGCTGGGGTGCTGTGGAGGTGGAGCTGTCGCTGCCTCTGCCCGACCACACGCAGGAGGAGCCCCACCTGGCCACGGACAAGATCAAACTCACCGTGGTCGGAGACCTGGACGCCGACTGCGACAACGACGGCGACATCGACGCCGACGACGAGGACGACGAACAGACCGAGCCGGGCTGCCTGGTGACCTATAACGACGACGATGATGACGGAGACGGCATTGTCGATTATGATGACGGGTACAACAAGGACGGCGTCCCGGGCAACGACGACGACACGAACCCGGACGAGGACGACCTGGCAGAGCTCGAGCTCTCCCTGGGACCAGGGGTGAGTTGCAGTACAGGCAAGATGAGGCTGAGTGCCCTGGCGGGAGGGAACGCCCTGCGTCTCTGGACCAGCTCCACCAAGGGCGAAGGCAACCGGGTGACCGAGTGGGAGGAGGCGCCTTCCTACCAGGTGGAGTGGGACGTGGGCGAAATGCCTTCTTCGCTCTGGATGGAAGGGGTGGCCACCGGGCAGGCGACGCTCCTCCTGGAGCACGTGGACGAGCGCCCCGGCCTGGGCTTCCAGTCCGCCGGCGGCGACCGGCT
>CAZIBA010000326.1:0-3940 GCA_964536795.1 uncultured Planctomycetota bacterium
TGGGGGGCGAGCGTGTACGCGAGTCCCAGCGAGCACACCGAGATCGGTCGGAAGATCCGGGCCCAGTACCCCGACACCCCGGGCAGCTTGGGCATCGCCATCAGCGAGGCCGTCTACGACGCGGCCACCTCGGATGCCAAGTACTCGCTGGGCAGCGTCCTGAACCACGTGCTTCTGCACCAGACGGTCATCGGTTTGGAGGCCAGAGAGCAGATGCGGCTGGCCGGTGAGTTCCCCGACGTCCTCATCGGCTGCGTGGGCGGGGGGAGCAACTTCGGTGGTCTCTTCCTGCCCTTCATGCCCGAGAAGCTGGACCAGCGGCCGGACCTGCGCATCGTTGCCGTGGAGCCGACGGCCTGTCCCACCCTGAGCAGGGGACGGTTCCTCTACGACTACGGGGACACGGCCAAGATCACCCCGCTGCTCAAGATGTTCACCCTGGGTCACACCTTCATCCCGCCGGGCATCCACGCCGGCGGCCTGCGCTACCACGGCTGCTCTCCCATCATCAGCGCCCTGGTGGACCAGGGACTGATGGAGGCCGTGGGCCTGGGTCAGCGGGGGGTGTTCGAGGCCGGTCGGCTTCTGGCCCAGACCGAGGGCATCGTGGTGGCCCCGGAGACGGCCCACGCCGTCCGGGTGGCCATCGACGAAGCCCTGCGGGCCAAGGAGACGGGCGAAGCCAAGACCATCCTCTTCAACCTGAGTGGTCACGGGCACTTCGACATGAGCGCCTACGAGGCCTTCCTGGCCGGTGAGCTGGTGGACTACGAGTACCCCGAGGAAGACATCAGCGAGGCCACGGCCGAGCTGAAGGAAAGCGTCCCCCAGCCCCAGGAGTAGGCGCCGAGCGCGGCCCCCTCCCCGACTCAGCTCAGGTGGTAACGCTTGAGCTTCCGGTAGAGGGTTCGTTCGCTGATGCCCAGCAGGCGGGCGGCTTCGGCCCGGTCGCCGTCGGTGTGTTCCAGCGTGTGGGCGATGAGTTCCCGCTCCACCTCCTGCACGGTCTTGCCGGTGAGCTGGGCCACGGGACTGCGTCCGGGCGGAAGCGCCAGCAGGCCCTCGGTGGCCACGGCTTCGACGACGTGAGCGGGGATGTCCTCGGTGTCCAGCACCGGTTGGCGGGCCAGCACCACCATGTTCTCGATGCAGTTGCGCAGCTCGCGGACGTTTCCGGGCCAGTGGTAGTGGTAGAGGACCCGGCGGGCGTTCTCGCTGATGCCGGCCACCTCCTTGTCGTGCTTGCTCGAGAACTCGCTCAGGAAGGCGTCGATGAAGAGGGGGATGTCGGCCTTGCGCTCCCGCAGCGAGGGGAGCTCCACCGTGACCACCTTGAGCCGGTAGTAGAGGTCCTGGCGGAAGCGGCCCTCTTCGACGAGGTCTTCCAAGTTCTGGTGGGTGGCCGCCAGCAGGCGGACGTCCACTCGGATGGACTGGTTGCTTCCCAGTCGGCGTACCTCGCCCTGCTCCAGCGTGCGCAGCAGTTTCACCTGGGTTCCCAGGGGCATATCTCCCACCTCGTCCAGGAAGACCGTGCCTCCGTCGGCGTACTCGAAGACGCCCTGTCGGCGTGCGCTGGCGCCCGTGAAGGACCCCTTCTCGTGGCCGAAGAGCTCGCTCTCGATGATGCCCTCGGGGAAGGAAGCGACGTTCAGGGCCATGAAGGGCTGATCCCGGCGGGGGCTGTTCTGGTGGACGGTGTTGGCCACCCAGTCCTTGCCGGTGCCGGACTCCCCCAGGATGAGGACGGTGGCGCTGGTGGGGGCGATGCGTCGGAGCAGGGCCACCACCTCCTGCATCTGGGGGGTGTTGCCGATGATGCTCTCGAAGCCGAAGCGTTCGTCCAGTCGATGGTGGAGCTGGAGGTTCTCCCGGGTCAGTTGCAGTTGCCGAGTGGCCCGGGCGACGGCGGCCCTCAGCTCACCGATGTCCAGAGGCTTGACCAGGTAGTCGGAAGCCCCCTCTTTGAAGGCGGCCCGGGCCGAGTCGATGTCGGCGTAGGCGGTGATGAGAATCACCTTGATGTCGGGGTCCAGCTTCCGGGCCCGTGCGAGCACGGCCATGCCGTCGATGCCGGGCATCCTGAGGTCGGTCACGACCACGTCGGGCTGCTCTTTGACCAGCAGCTGGACGCCCTGGTCGCCGGAGGTGGCCACGGAGGTCTGGAAGCCAGCCCGGGTCAGTGCCTCGGCGGCGGCAGCGGCGTGGGCCGCCTCGTCGTCGATAACCAGGACGCGGGCCGAGGGGCCACGCGTAGGGCCAAGGACGGTCCCGGGGGGGTCCTCGCCGGGGGAGCTTCGACGGTCACTCATAGCGGGTCCCGCGCTCCTGCCTCCCTGAAAGGTAGTGGCGAACGGCCTCAGTCCGATTCGCTGCCCTCGACCCCGGACCCGTCCGCCGGCAGCCGACGCACAGGCAGGGCGATGCTCACCCGGGTGCCCCGGCCCGGTTCGCTCTCCAGCTCCAGGGAGCCCTCGTGCTCCTGGACGATCCGGCGGGCAGTGGGAAGCCCCAGTCCCGTGCCCGTCTCCTTGGTGGAATAGTAAACCCGGAAGACCCTGTCAAGCTCCTCCTCAGCTATGCCCCCCCCAGTGTCGGTGACGGTGGCGGTGACGGTGGGACCGTCGACGGCCGTCTGCACGATGAGCTCGCCGCCCTCGGGCATGGCTTCGAAGGCGTTCACGATGACGTTGAGCAGGGCCTGCTTTATCAGGTTGACGTCCAGGAGGGTCACCGGCAACTCCGGGTCGAAATGGTGGCGGAGCTCGACCGATCGGCGAACGGCCTCGGGACGGACGAACTCCAGGAGCTCGTCCAGGACGTCGTTGAGGTTGACGGGCCTGGTGTGGAGCTGACGTCGGCGGGCGAAGCGGAGGTAGTCGTTCAGCACCTCGTTCAGGCGGTCGGTCTCCTGGCGCAGGACCCGGAGCCGACTTCGCGTGCGGCCCCCGCCCGGGTCCTCACCTGCCGGCAGGTCCTCCTCCAGGAGCTGGAGGTTAAGCCGCAGGGTGCTCAGGGGGTTCTTCACCTCGTGGGCCAACCCACTGGCCAAGGCACCCACGAAGGCCAGGCGCTCCGCCTCGCGGGCCCGGGCCTCCAACGCCGACCCCCGGCGCAGCGACCTGCGGCAGTACCACAAGGCCAGGGGAACCAGCAGGGCACCCCCCGCCACCATCCCCAGCAGAAACCAGAGCAAAGGTCCTCACCCCCTTTGCCGGCCCGCCACCGGTGGCGCTCCCCCGTCGGTGGTCCGGCCAGGCGTCGTCCAGTTTGACCACGTTCTCCGCCTGGATGCCCCTTTCCGTCCGGCCGGAGTCGAAGGTGAGGCGATCGCCCTGGGAGAGGCTGCGAAAACCCTCGCTCACGATCTGGGAGAAGTGGACGAACGTCTCCTCCCCCGTCGCCCGGGTGATGAAGCCCCAGCCCTTGCGTTTGTCGAACCACTTCACGACACCGGCCGGCAGCGGACCCGTCCTCGCGTTTCAGCGTCCGGAGGAGCCGCCTCGTGGTCGGCGGTCCCGACGACGGTCCCGGTTGGGGGAGCGTCGGGGCTTCTCGGAGCCCTCGGAGCCCTCGGAGCCCTCGTCCTGAAGCAAGGCCCGGCGGCTGAGCTTGATGCGGTTCTGGTCGTCGATACCGATGACCTTCACCTCCATCTCCTCCCCCACGTGGGTGACGTCCTCGACGTTCTCAACGTACTCGTTGGACAGTTCGGAGATGTGCACCAGGCCGTCACGGCCGGGGAGGATCTCGACGAAGGCGCCGAAGTTCTTGATGGAGTTCACCCGCCCCTTGTACACCTGACCCACCTCCACGTCCGCGGTGAGTTGCTCGACGATGGCCCGGGCGGCCTCGGCCCCCTCCCGGGCGGCGGAGGAGATGCTCAGGCTGCCATCGTCCTCGATGTCGATCTGGCAGTCGTTGTCTTCCTGGATCTTGC
>CAZIBA010000327.1:0-3926 GCA_964536795.1 uncultured Planctomycetota bacterium
CTGCTCCTCGCCCTCGTTCATGGCCTCGTCGACGCCGTCGGTGGTCACCACGAGCACGTCGCCCACCTTCAGGGTGACGGCCTCGCCCTCCGGGAAGTCCATCCCGGCCACCACGGCCAGCGGGGGACCGGTGCTCTCCAGGTCCAGAAACTCCCCCGTGGCCGCCCGGTAGAGCAGACCCTCACCGTGACCGGCCGAGCTGTAGCGGAAGAGGCCGCTCCCCGCATCCAGTTGTCCCAAGAACAGGGTGACGAAGCGACCGGCCTCGAAGTCCTCGGCCAGGAAGCCGTTGGCCCGCTCCAGCACCTCGGCGGCAGAGCTGGTCTCGGAGGCCAGCGACCGAATCACGGCCCGGGCCTCGGCCATCAGCAGCGCCGGACCCACCCCGTGTCCGGTCACGTCGGCCACCACCACACCCAACTGACCGCCGGGGAAGCTCAGGTAGTCGTAGTAGTCTCCACCGGTCTCGTCGCAGGGCCAGCTCCGCCCGGTCACCTGATAGCCGGGCAGCTCCGGGTCGGCGTCCGGGAAGAGGCTCTGCTGGATGTCGCGGGCGACGCTGAGGGCGTGCTCCAGCTTCTGCTTCTCCAGGTAGGCCTGAACCAGACGGGCCTGGTCCAGGGCGATGGCGGCGTGGGTGGAGAAGGCCCCCAGGAGCTGCTCGTCGTAGCTGGTGAAGTGACCGCTTCGCTTGTTGAGCACCTGGATGACGCCGATGAGCTTGCCCTCGTGGTTGCGCATGGGCATACAGAGGATGTTGCGGGTGCGAAAGCCGGTGGACTGGTCCCAGGCCCGGTCGAAGCGGGGGTCGGCGTAGGCGTCGGGGATGTTGACCGTCTCCAGGGTCTGGGCCACGGCCCCGGAGATGCCCGTCCCCACGGGGAGTCGAATCTCGGTGCTGGTCACGCCCTGGGCGATCTTGGTCCAGATCTCGTTCCTCTCTGCGTCGTAGAGGTAGAGACTGGAGCGCTCGGCGTCCATCACCCGGGTGGTCTCCTCGATGATGAGTTCCAGCAGGCGGTCCAGGTCCTTCTCGACGGCCAGGGCCTTGACCACCTCCAGGAGGCTCTCCAGGTCACGGACGCGCTTTGGCGGCCCGTCGTTGGTCTTGGACTTCTCCGGCATTACAGGGCCCCCGGAATGCCTGACCCGGACCAGCGACCACCCCTCGAACCGTCCGCCACTGGTCGCGTTGGAAGCCCGCCTGCAGTGCGGGCTCAACCATCCTATCGCAGCGGCTGCGCCGGTGTCAAGGAGAAGGGCGAGGCCATCCGGCCCGGTCGGCCAGCCCCTCCGAGAGCAGGGCCCGGGCCCAGGCCCCCTCCGGGCCGGCCGGCACACCCTCCGCCAGCGAGCGCAGGTAACGAACCCCCTCCCCGGGCTGACCTCGCTGGAAGGCCAGCTCGGCCAGTCGGTAGAGGGCCCGGTCCCGGGCGTCTCCTGCCGGGTAGCGGGCCAGCAGGGCCTCCAGCCGCTGGTCCTCGTCGGGCTGGCCCCGGGCCAGGACCAGGTGGACGTCGTCGTGGAGACCCAGGTCGGGGTAGACGTCCTCCGGGTAGAGGAGCAGGAGCTCCTTCAGCCTGTCACGGTAGTCGTCGGCTCGGGCGTCGAGGCCGACGAAGAGCCTGAGCGGCTCGGCCTCGAACTGGCCGTTCCCCTGGAGGAAGACCAGGGCCTGGCGGGCGCTGAGGTAGGCCTCGTAGTAGGCCACCTGCCTTTCCTCGCCGGTGAACTGCCGTCCACTGCCGGCCCGGGCCGTGACCCCGGCCAGGAGTAGGTCGGCCGGGGGTTGGTAGTCGGGTGGGACGTGACTCTCGTAGGTGGTGAGGATGTCCCGGTAGTGCTGGCGTGCCTCCTCGAACCGGGTCTGCTCGTAGGACCGGCGGGCCTGCTCCAGCCGGGCCCGGACCGCGGCCACCGAGTCGGAGTAGCGGTCGATGATTCGGGTGTAGATGAGGAGGGCTTCGGGTGAGATGCGCACCTGGTGCACCCGCGCCCGCCCGTCCGCATCGACGGTGCAGGTCAGGTTCAGCAGGACGGCCTGCTGGCAGAGGGCCTCGGGCGCGTAGGGGCTGCCGGGGTGTCGCTGGGCGAAGTCGGCGAAGGCGCCTGCGGCCTGGCCCCGGATACGCTCGCAGGCGTCCGTCGGGTCCTGGGCGCCCGGACCCGGGTCACGGAGGGCTGCGGCCAGGCTTCGCTCGAAGGGGCTGGCCTCTCCCGCCGACCCGCCCGCCGTGGACCAGCGGCCCCAAAGCAGACGGTAGCGGTGGTAGGGGAAAGTGACCGTGAAAGAGAAGAGGAGCGGGGCCGCCAACCCCAGGACCAAGGCCACCACGAGCACCGGCTGCCAGCGCAGGCTCCGCCAGCGTACCTCCCGTCGCCAGAGGCAAGCAGGCAAGACCACGACCACCGTCGCCACAGCCGCCGGCAGCAGGTGCACCAACTCGCCCGCCGACAGCGCACTGGCCACGTGCGCGGACAGCAGGACAGCCATCGGCACGCCTGTCCCCAGCAGCAGCCTGCGCCACCACCACCGGGGCCCGCCCAGGCGCGACCCGGCCAGGGCCGCGCTCACCAGCAGCACGATGAAGAACCACCCGTGTGGAAGGGAGAGCCCGCCCAGCAGCGCCATAGAGGCCCCCACCCAGAACCCCATCACGGTCGCCGCCAGGGCCGGCAGACCCACCACCAGCCCGTACAGCAGTCCCAGCACGACGCCGTACTCCGGGTGCACGGACAGGTTCACGGGGAAGACGTAGTCGGCGGGGAGACTGAGTCGGTGCGCGGGGAGGAGGTGATAGAAGCTGCCGTCCAGCAGGTAGTGTAGACCCCGGCAAAGCAGCCCGTAGCCCAGGACCAGGGCGGCGGCCGCCAGCACGGTGGCCGGTCGCAGGGACCGGCTGCACCGGGCGCAGGCGTCCTCGGGCACCTCACCGGCGAAGAAGGGGCACTGGGAGCAGCGCACGGTCGGCTTCCTGGTTCGGGTTCCGCTCTTTCGCGTTCCTGTGAGCAGGGCCCTCGCGCTCAGAAGCCCTGCTCGCTGTGGTCGGCCTGGGGTTTCTCCTTGCCCAGACCGGGGATGTTCCGGATGGTCAGGTCCAGCAGGAGGTCCAGTGCTCCGATGAAGAGGTCGAGCCCGGGGATGGGGAGGTGCTCCTGGAGGGCTTCCAGGTAGCCCAGGTCGAGCACGCCCTTCTTGAGGTGCTTCTCCAGGCCCTCGCCGACCAGTTTGGCCACCAGCTCCGGTGGAGAGATGTAGCTGGCCTCGAAGTCGACGAACTCCCCCCCTTCGATGCGGCCCGTGAAGTGCATCAAGGGCAGGCGCATCAGGTCGGGGGTCAACGGGGAGGCCGGGCCGGAGACGGTCTTGAGCACGCGCAGGCCCAGTTCGTAGTCCACGCGGTCCTCGGCGTCGGTGGTCCCGTCCAGGTAGATGTCGCTGGTGCCCTCGAAGGTCATCCGGTTCTGGAAGGTCCCCTCCTCGATGGTGGCCAGGTTGCTCATAGTGGTGAAGGCGTACTCGGTGAGGTTGAGCTCGGGGAAGAGCAGGCGGATGTGGTCGGGGACGGGTGCCGGTCCGACCAGGAGCCCGTCGCTGACCTCGGTCCTGGTGAACCCGGAGAGGGACCGTCGTCGCTGGGCCCGGTCCAGGCTGGCCAGGCCGTGGAAGGAGCCACCATCTGACATCTTCCCCGAATACTCCAGGCTGGGGAAGCGGGCGTGGAGCAGCCTCAGGGTCGTGGGTGTTGGGTCCAGGTCGGTGGCCTGGTAGTTGACCCAGAAGGTGGGAGGCCAGGTGTCGAGCCTGAGCTGGGTCTGTTGAGCGTCGAGCTGCCCGCCGGCCTGCTTCATCAGACTGTCGTCCAGGTCGTGCACACCCTCCCGAAGGGTCCAGGACGTCTTCAGGTCAGCCACCGTGGCCAGGG
>CAZIBA010000328.1:0-3912 GCA_964536795.1 uncultured Planctomycetota bacterium
CCCTCACCCCGACCCTCTCCCACAGGGAGAGGGAGAACCGCTGCCACCGTCGGCAAAGCGCCCCTCTCCTCTTGGGAGAGGGATGGGTGAGGGGACCCTCCCTGCTCCGCGAACGTAATCTGCAGGGATCGCATTAGAGTCACTTAGGGCGAGGAGGAGCCGGGGCTGGGTCGGTTCCGTTGGGTGGTGGAGCGGAGGCTTGGGTCCTTCGCCCGGCTTCGCCACCTGCGCATTCGCTATGAGCGACGACCAGAGCCCACTGACATGGAACGACACGCGGGCCGAAAACTGCTTGCAGAACCGTAGCTGGGAGAGATACTTGGGAAGCCACGCCCCGCGACGGTCGCGGGTCGAGAGTCAGATGGGAGAGCGCGGCGATCCCGTGAGCTGGACGGAGGAAACGGCCGTGCCGAAGCTCGACCTCCACTGGGTCGATGAGTCGATCGACCGCGGCAACGACCCTCTCCTCGACGTGCCCATCCGCCAGCTCACCAACTCAACGCTCGTCAGCTGGGGCATCTACTGCGAGCAGGTCTACGCCTCGACCGACGGCCGCCGGGTCGCCTTCCTCCGGCGGACCGCTCGGGAACCCGTTCGGCTTGAACTCTGGATTGCCGACCTCGAAAGCCACGAGATCGCACGGGTCGGCCCCGCCGCGCAGGTGCTCATCGCCTCGACCCCGCTCATGGATTCCGTCTACTACGTCCGGCCCCAGGGCCATTCGGGGCGCGTCCTCGTGCGGCTTGACCTGCGCACCCTCGAGCTGGACGACGTCTACGCCTTCACCGACTGCCCGGCTCCGGGAACCCCCGCGGTCTCGACCGACGAGCGCTGGTTCGTCAGCAGCACGCGCCTCCACGACACCGTCTTCGGCCTCTACCGCGTGGACCTCGAGCACTCGCGCTGGGAGTTCTTCCACGAGGAGAAGGACATCTGCAACACCCACGTCCAGTTCGAGCCGACGGAGGGGCGCGACCTGCTCATTCAGCAGAACCGCGGCTGCGTGCTCGACGCGGACGGGCGCACGCTGACGCTCGCCGGCGAGGAGGGCGTCGCGCTCTACGTCGTCGACATCGACGGCCGGAACCAGCGCTTCCTTCCCGTGGGCAAGCCTCACACCGGCCCCGCCGACGGCCACCAGTGCTGGATCGGCCGGACGAAGCGCGTCCTCGCCGTCGTCGAAGAGGATCTCGTCACCGGCAACCAGTGCGTGGTGGCGCCTGGAGACCGCGCAGCCAGACGGATCATGCCGGGTTTCTGTTTCATTCACGTGTGCGCGTCCGCCGACGGGCGGTTCGTCGCCGCCGACCACGGCCGGCGGCGCCACGTCTACCTCGGCAGCCTCGAGACCGGGAGGGTGGTGCACCTGTGCGAGGCGCCGTGCTCTCGAAGCGGCGGGCACGAGACCTGGGAGGAGCCGTACATCACGCCCGGCAACCGGCACGTCATCTTCAACTCCGAGCGTACCGGCCACGCCGAGCTGTACGCGGCGGCGGTGCCCGACCACGTGGTCGCATACCTGACCGAAGGCGCATAGCACCCGCCGCCAGGTGCGCCGGGGTCTGCCGATGGCAGATGAACGCGTCGGTGGCAAATCAGACGGCAGACCCGGCCGCGGGTTACGGCGCAGCAGACACAGAGGAGCAGCGGTTTGGTGGATGGTAAGGCACGATGGCGCCGACGCTGGACCGTCGCCCTGCTGCTCTTGGCAGGGGCCGTTGGCGCGGGCACGGCTCTCCAGCTCGCGTGCATTGACCTGCGGGCGCTGCTGACGGTGCGCACGACTTCCAAAGGTCGGGTCGGACACGGGCCGGAGGCGTGGGCCGTGCCCATGGATAGGCCGGGCCTGCCTAACCTGCACCGGGTCAGTCCGGGCCTGTACCGCGGCGCCCAGCCGACGGCCGAAGGAATGCGAGAACTCAGGAAGCTGGGCGTTCGGACTGTCGTCAACCTCAGGTCATTCCACTCGGACCGTCACGAGATCGGCGACACCGGGCTGGCCTACGAGCACATTTTCATGAAGGCGTGGCACCCGGAAGACGAGGACGTGGTTCGCTTCCTTCAGATCGTCACTGACCGGGACCGGACGCCGGTCTTCGTCCATTGCCAGCATGGCGCCGACCGTACCGGCACGATGTGCGCAGTCTACCGAATGGTGGTGCAGGGGTGGACCAGGGAAGAAGCACTGAGCGAGATGACCAATGGCGGCTTCGGTTTCCACGAAGGCTGGCAGAACCTGTTGGACTATATGGACGGGCTCGATGTTGAGCGGCTCAGCCGGCAAGCAGGGGGCGGACTCTGATCACAGCGTCCTCCTTCTGGGTGCGGGTCGAGGGGCAGGCCGCCACCGCTCCTTCGAGAAGTCCCTTCCCCGGCCGAAGCATCGCTCGCCCCTCCGTATAACCGCACCGCCAGCACTTCTTCAGGCAACTCCGTCAGAGCCATGGCTTGCTCTCGCCCAGGCCTTATAGTCCAGCGGCTCCTCTGCGACCGGCGGAGACGGAGGGCCGTGCCTGTCTCATTCAGGTCCACTGTTTTGAGGCGGAGAGGAAATCAGTCAACGCGCGTGCCCAGGAAGGCGTCCTTGCCCAGGAAGATGCCGGCCAGCAGCAAAACCCCGACGCCCACAAGGCTGGCGCCGACAGGGAACTTCGTCATGAAGGCGTACTCGGGGTAATCGCGGTTGATGTGGTCGGGCACATCGACCTTGCCGACCTCGAGCTTCCCGCTGGGCTCGACCGTGCAGAGAAGATAATGGAAGGGGCCCATCGGTTCATCCCGGTCTGCTCCTGCCCCTCCCGTGATGTAGAGCGGGATGCCGTCCACGTCTCCTTCCAGATAGGCATGGATGTGGCTGGCGAAGAGGGCGGTGACGTTGTGCTTCTGCAGGACATCCAACATCTTCTCCCCGGCCGAGCCCGGCCGAGGGCGGACCCCGCGGCGACGGGGGTCGTAGGGAGGGAAATGCGTGAACACGAAACAGTCTGTGTAGCTACTTCTGTGCCTCCCCAGCGTTCTCTCCAGCCACTCCAAGTCGTCCAGCGGACACTCTTCGTCGCAGCAGCCCAGCGCTACGAACAGCGTCTCGCCGTAGGAGAACCAATATCGCCGTGGGCCGAAGGCGCGTTCGTAGAGGAGAGATCGATGCGCGCCGGCTTCGGTCACGTCGTGATTGCCCGGCACGGCGCACAAGGGAACCGACAGGTGTTCCTCCTCGAGTTCGTGCAGAACCCACTCGTAATGCTGCTCGGTGCAGCGCTTGACGATATCGCCGGTGTGGATGATCAAGCCCACCCCTTCTTGCTTGATGCTGGCCAGGATTTCCTCAAAGACGATGCTGTTGCCTCTGCTGTCGCCCACCACGGCGAAGCGGAGCGGCGCCGCGCCTTCAAGTGACTCGCCTGCAGGGGGAAGGAAGGCGCGAGCTCTCTGGCGGTGGGCAAGTGACCAAGCCGCACGAGCAGCCAGCAGCAGTGCTGCGCCCACCAAGAGGTACAGTGCTACACGGTGTCTTGTTTTCATGTCCTGGTTCACCTCCACCATGACCCGGGTCAATTTCCTATATGGTACAGTGTTCTCCGAGTCAAGTCCACAAAGTGCTGCATAGTGTAAGGTATTCCGTGTAAAGGTGGTCTGCTGCTGGAACGGAAGGAGGGCGTAGCCCGAGTCGTACGACCAGCGGCCCGGTGCCGCCGGCAGTCGCCCAGGGGAGGGGGATGGTTAGGCGGAAGCTCCGGCGCCCTTGGACCCCACCTTCGCCCGGGTACGGCGGACAAGTGGCCAGGGCTGATGGAGGCGGCAGTCGGATTCGAACCGACGATCAGGGATTTGCAGTCCCTTGCCTTAGTCCACTTGGCCATGCCGCCTCTCCCGAGTATTGGACAGCACCGGGGCGTGTATGTCAAGCCCGCG
>CAZIBA010000329.1:0-3907 GCA_964536795.1 uncultured Planctomycetota bacterium
GCGTGCCACCCACGGTTCTCCCTCTCCCTCTGGGAGAGGGACGGGGTGAGGGAAGCGGGTGTGCCACCTCCTGCACTACCCGCTGGCCGGCAGGCCGAGTTCCCCCCACAGAACCGACCTGCACCTGCCTCTTCCTGCACGGGGCTTTTCTGTTGACAGGGGAGTCCCCTTGGCGGTAGCGTGGCCGCTCGTGGGACGTGCCCGGGGGCGTACGGGTCCTGGGTTCTGACGTCCCGAGCGTGTGAGTCTCGGAGGCAGGTTGTGCGACACGACCGTTTGCGGCGTCGGCTGATGATGCTGAAGATCGGCGCCTTGGTATTGGCGGGCATCATCCTCCTGGCCGGTGTGTTCTGGGCCGGTCAACTGCTCCCTGAGGCCGCCGACCGCTGGAAGGTGGGGCTGGTCGTGGTCCTGGGTTTCATCGTCTTTTCCCTGCTGGCCGTCTTCTGGGTGCTCACCATCGAGGTGTTGGTGGGGACCATCAACGCCCTGCTGGAGATCTCGGGCGACACCGAGCGGCTGACCGAGCTTCTCGCCAAGGGTCTGGGGGCCGAGGACACGCAGAGGCTTCTTCGCCGCATCGAGTCGGCCCTCCTGCTCTCCGAGGAGGAGCGTCGTCGCCGAGGTCGTGGGCCGGAGCTGGAGCAACTGGTCGAGGAGATCGAAGCAAAGGAACGGGAACAGCACTGGAACGAGGCCTACCCCTTGGTCGGCGAGCTCGTCAGCCGCTTCCCCGAGGCCGACGCTTCCCTCCGTTACCAGGTCCGGCTCGACCAGCTTCGTCAGCGGGCCCTGGAGCAGGACCTCAAGACCACCAGGAAGGACGCCGAGCAGTTGGGCTCCCAGGGGAACTGGGCCCTGGCCCTGGCCCTCATCGACCGGCTGGACCGCTGCTACCCCAGTACCCCGGCCGTGAGCGAGCTGCGGCAGCAGGTGTCCGGTCAGCGCGAAACCGCTGAGGAAGAGGAGCTGGGCGGACTGGTAGCCCGGGTGGAAGGCCACATCGAGGCCGGCGACTGGACCCAGGCCCAACTGACGGCCGAGCGACTGGCCCGTCGCTTCCCCCACAGTCAGCGGGTGGTGGGCTTGATCGAGCGCATCCGTGGTCTGGAAGACCAGGACCGCCAGGCCGGGAAGACCGAACTGGAATCGACCATCAAGGACCTCATTCGGAAACGCCAGTGGCAGGAAGCGGTCGAGAGGACCCGTCAGTACCTGGGACTCTACCCTGACAGCCCCGAGGCGGCCGGGCTGCGCGACCGACTTACCCACCTGGAAACCAACGCCGACGCCGAACTCCGCGACCGTCTCTACAGCGCCGTCAAGCAGGCCATGAACTCCCGCCGGTACGACGATGCCTACCAGCGGGCCAGTGAGTTCCTCGAGCGCTTCCCCAAGAGCAAGGAGGCCGACGTCATCCGTCGGGACCTCGACCAGTTGCACGAACGGGCCAAGGAAGCCGCCACCCCGAAGAGCGCCGAGACCGAGGAGCCGGTGCCCCAGCCCTCCGAGGAATCGTAGGCCCACTTACCCTCGGTCGCACACGTCCTGCCAGACCCGACGCGTCACCTCCACGCTCCCAACGACCTCCTCCCAGCAGTGAAAGGCACACTCCAGGTTGAGGACGCCGCCGTAGCCCACACCGGCGAGCAGGGCAAGGGCCTCCCGCAGGAGCGGGGCAGGGGAGGAGATGGTCAGGTGGTCCCTCTCGGCCGTGGCCAGGTGCAGGTGGCAGTGGACGGTGTCTCCGATGAAGGCCTCCGGTGGAGGCCAGGCGTCGTCGCCCCGGGCCAGGTTCATCATGGAGTGACCCACGTCCCAGCAGATGCCCGGTTGCGGACCCCCTGCCTCTTCCACCACGGCCAGCACTTCCGAGCACGTGCTCCCGACCTTGGTCCAGCCTTCTCGGCCCGGGCGCACCTCAAAGGCTGGCCACAGCCTGACCTGCTGGCGGACCAACTCGGCCCCGAGCCAGCGGAGGAAGGCCACCGACGTCTCCCGCGCCCGCCGGCCTACTTCGGGGCCGGTACCCGGGGCATTCACCCCGTGCACCACCAAGACCGGTCTCTCCGGACGAAGGGGCAGCCTGCCAAGCGCACTCAGCCACACCCGGTAGTAGTCGCCCACGGGGTCCTGTCCGTCGACGAACCCCTGGAGGTCCAGGGCGTCGGGGTAGGGTGTGTGGAAGCTGACCTCGAAGCCCCGTGCGAGCAGATCAGGGATGAAGGCGAAGAACTCATCATCTTCGGGCGAGGCGGGGAGGGTGACCTCCAGCGAGCGGACGCCCAGGCGCTCCAGTTCCGTCAGGACGTCGCTGGGAACGTCGGCCAACTGGGCCATCGTCGCCCGGGAGCGGACGGACAGGCCCAGTCTCGCCTCTGCAAGCGGGCCGCTATCTGCGGTAGACATAGCGCTCCCCGGGACCCAGTATGGGGCACTCCACCTTCGCCGCCAGGCTGAAGAGCTTCTCCTTAAGCACGGCTGCGTGCAGGTAGCGCCAGAGCTTCTCGTAGGGGTGGCAAAACTCACCCAGGTGCGTGAGCAGCACCACCCGGGGCGCCAGACGGGCCAGGAAACGGGCCTGGACATCGAGCAGCTCGGGGGCCCAGGTCAGCTCGCCTTCCCGGGCAGCCCCGTCGTCGTAGGCGTAGATGCTGTGGATGAGGACGTCGCACCCCTCGGCCCCGGCCAGGCCGGGCGGCTCGAAGAGCCTGTTGTCGCCGGCGTGGACCACGGTGACCTGGTTGACCTCCAGCGCCGGGGCGATGGAGTTGGGAATCTGCTTGTGCCTGTGATCGGCAGGCAGCGCCCGGACCCGCACCCCGGCCACCGTCGTCGCCTGCCCGGCCTCCAACTCGACCACCTGCTTCTCCGGCAGGCCCGCGCGGCGGAGCTTATCGGCCGTGTCCGGATGGCAGACCACCGGCGGTTCCCCCAGCTCCGCCAGTCCCTCCAGGTCCCTCTCGTAGCAGTGGTCGGCGTGCTGGTGACTGACGAGGAGCACGTCGAGCGAGCTGAAGAGGTCCATCCGCTGCTGCCGACTCACGTTGAGCTCGTCCAGCAGGGCCAGGTCCATCCCCACGACAATGTCCCCCGCTCTGAGCAGCCAACCCGTGTTGTAGAGGTGCCACAGAACCACCTCCCCGGCCGGCACCTCACGGCCCACGTCGTCCAGCACCCGGCTCAGGAGGGCAGGGAACTCCCGGCAGAGCGTGGTTACGTAGGCCTCCCACACCTCCCGCCAGTAGTCCTCCTTGGCCACGCGCTGCTGTCTTGGCTCTGGCCCTTCAGCTTCCGGGGTACTTGAAGGTGTCGGAGACATTGTGAGCAGCTCTCCCATCAAGTGAGTGTCCCACGGCCGGTCTTCTCCACCCATACAAGTGTGCCACGGCCGGCCTTGTCCGGCCGTGCTCGGCGCCAAAGCTGACCGTCAAGAACAGACAGCGGAGAGTCTACGTCCACCTGAAGGGCAAGGCAAGTCGTCAACTGCCTCGGCCCCTGGGCGGGAGTGTAGGTCAGATTTGTGGGTAAGCGAGTTCCGTAGGGGGGACGGGAAGCAGGCACGAACGGACAGCCGCTGAAGGCTTCAGAGAGGCAAGGGGCTTAAGCCCCTTGTCCCCCCCCGCCGACCGGCGGGCTGCATGCCCCCGTACGGGGCATTGCTTGCCCGCAGAGAATACCACCCACAATCTGACCCCCACCCCCTCGGCGGCGTTGCGCTTGTCCTTCCTCGGGGGTACACTCTCGTCGGGCCCTCACTACCAGCTCCTCTCGCTCGCGGAGAGGGGAGGGGGAGAGGGTGTTGGAGGTAAGTTATGGCGTCCCATCCGCACTCGTTCTCAAGGCAGGAGCGGCTGAAGCTCAGAGGGGACTTCGGCCTGGTGTTCGCTCAAGGGAAGGCCGTCTC
>CAZIBA010000330.1:0-3906 GCA_964536795.1 uncultured Planctomycetota bacterium
TTGAGTGACTCAGTAGCGGAGCACGTCTTTGAGGAAGGTCTCCAGGTCGTCGTAGTTGTTTAGCCAGGTGGTGTACATGATGCCGATGACGTTGGGGACCTTCGCCGCTGATTCCAGCCAGGTGCTCACCGGCTCGTGGCCGCCGTCGTAGTAGCCGGCAATGACCTGCTTGTGGCCGCGCTCGGCGAACCAGGGCAGGTTCTCATCCCGCTTGCCGTGGTACCAGTTGACGATGACGACCTCGGGGTCGAGCCCCTCCCAGGAGCCCTCCAGCGTCCCCTCGACCAGGTAGTAGTTGTCGTGGGCATTGTGGTGGGGGTCGAACATATCGCTCCAGACGTAGATGTCGGCCCCGGGTGCCGTCTCACGAATCATCGTAACGGCCTTGCCAACGTGCTCAGCCAGCTTCTCACCCGAGGTCAGCTGGCGGCCGTCGGGCGTCGGTTCCCATCCTCCCACGCGGATTTCGTCGTAGCTCATGAAGTAGCCGGGCGCGCCGAAGAGCTTGTGCATGCGCTCTATCTGGTCCCGCATGATGTCAAACACCTTGGGGTCCACCAGGGAGCAGCCCACCTGGCTCCGGTGAATGATCATCGGGTGGAAGTAGGAGAGACGGAGCGTCTGGCCGTCGCGGATGCGAGAGTCCTTCGTCAGGCTGAGTACAGGCGGGTCGTGCCAGGGCTCGTAGCTGCCCGCCCAGCGGGCCCGGCCCAGCTTGGGGTCGGAGACGGGCTCGAAGTCGCGGCCCTCTTCGTAGGTGATGCTGCCCTCGTCGTTGGTCACCGTCAGCGGGCAGAGCCCCCGGCGGAGGACGTTCACCAGCCCGGCCGGCTCCAGGCGAAGGTCGTCCCACCAGATGGTTCCCGTCTTGCCCCCCCAGACACCCACGTACAGCCTGACCTGGGTGGCCGAGAGGGAGTTGAAGACGACGTGGCGCTGGGTCCAGTCCTGGGTGGGCGTGACTCCCACCTCCAGGTAACTGTGGGTGCCCACCGCGTCGGAGAGCACGGCCAGGTTGGCCCCCCCGGGGGTCGCGAAGTCACGGGTCTTCACCCACACCGAGACGTGGTAGTACTGGAACGGCTCCACCTGGAGGTGCTGGACGACGCGACAGTGCCCGTGCTCGGGGTCCGCCCGGCCGATGTTCTCCATCCGCAGCGACACCTGGCCCCGGCGGACGGTCCTCCGGTCGGCGAAGATGGACTTCCCCTCGTTGTCCTGCCAGTCCCACCGTAGGAAGCGGTCGCCCTTGACCTCCTCGAAGTCGCCGTTCCTGAGCACCGTCTTCTCGGCCATCGTAGGCTGAGCAACCCTATCCTCAACAAGGAAGGGCGCGCCACGCACGGGAACCCCAGCGGCCAGGTTCACGTCCTGGAAGAGGATGCTGTTGGAGTAGCCGATGGGGAAGACAGCGGGGATGATGTCGAAACGCAGCCGACGACCGGCGGCCACCACCCGGGCAACGTTGTCGAAGTAGTGCTGGTCCAAGGAGGCCAGGCGGCCGAACTTGGAGTCGGCAAGCACCATACCGGTGTAGTCCGCCTTCTTGGCACGCGCCATAAGGGCAATGAGAGCATCCACGTTCTCATCGACCAGCAGGTTTCGGCTGACGTAGACCCAGCGATGCTCGAACTCCGCCGCCTCTCCGAGCACCACAAGGAACGCACACAGCAGAACGGACATCCAGACCATCTTGACAGAACGCATTGCCACGTCTCCCACAAGCTTCGCCCTTCGACTCCGCCCTTCGACTCCGCCCTTCGACTCCGCTCAGGGCGGCCTGAGCAATTGACCCGCCGGCCGGCGGACCTGCCCGAGAAGAGCTCTTGACTCGACTCACCGGTGGGCAAGCTGAGGGTGGCGGTGCCACTCCTGAGATTCCGCCAGGCTCACCCCCTGTTCAGCATAACGCCCGGCCAGAGCGAAGCAAAGCAGCACGCTCCCGCTTTTCCCCCTTCCCTTTTGACACGGTCACCCTTGATACGTAAGCTGGTGCGCGGACGAGGTCCGAACTCGGAACAGTGAAAGGGCGAACTATGGGAAGAAGCGGTCCGGTCAAACTCGCGTGGGTCGGTGGTGGAAGTCCTAACTGGGGTCCCAGGCTGCTCCGTGACATCATGCTCACCGAAGGCCTGGAGGGGACCGACTTCCGCCTGCTCGACGTCGACCTCGATGCGGCCCGGGCCATGGCCGCGCTGGGCAAGAGGCTGGCCAAGGACTGGAAACTAAAGGCCACCTTCAAGCCGACCAGCAACCAGAAACGGGCCCTCGAGGGTGCCGACTTCGTCTTCATCACCATCAACACCGGGGGTGTCGAAGCCACGGCCAAGGACATCCGTATCCCCGAGGCCTTCGGCATCTACGCCACCGTGGGAGACACCGTGGGTCCGGGAGGATGGGCCCGGGCGCTGAGGAACTTCCCCGTCTTCCAGCAGTTAGGTGCCGACGTCGCCCAACTCGCGCCCGAGGCCACGGTCCTCAACTACTCCAACCCAATGAGCGTCCTCACCAAGGTGCTGGCGCTGGAGGTGGGCGAAGGGGTGGTGGGCCTCTGTCACGGGGTGTACGAGAACTTCGAGGTGCTCAAGGCCCTCTTCGAGCTGGAGGGCGAAGAGGAGCTCTCCGTCAACTACGGCGGCGTGAACCACTTCTTCTGGATACTGGACTTCACCGTCAGGGGCGAGCCCGGTTACGAGGCCCTCCAGCGGAAGCTCGGTCGGCGGACGCTGGCTCAGGCCGTCAAGGCTGCTTACAAGCCCGGGTTGGCCTACCACCCGAACAAGCTCCTGGCCAGCGAGCTCTACGAGACCTTCGGCTACCTGCCCTACGTCGGCGACCGCCACGTCTCGGAGTTCCTCTCGGGCTACGTGAACGGCCCCGTGGCCAAGAACGGCCACACCCCGGCAATGAACCGCTACCGGCTGGAGCGCACCCCCAGCCTGATGCGCAGGTCAAGCTACCGCCGGGCGCGAAAGCAGCTCGACCGCTGGGCCTCGGGCAAGGAGGAGATGCCCCGCCGACGCTCGCGTGAGACTGCTGCGGACATCCTTGCTGCCTGCGCCCTGGGCCGTGAGTTCGTCGACGTGATGAACGTCCCCAACCAGGGACAGGTGGCCAACCTGCCGGCCGGCTCCGTGGTGGAGACCCCGGGGGTCATCAACCCCATCGGCTTCACCCCCCTGGCCGTGGGCCCGCTGCCCGAGGGTCCCCTGGACCTGGTGCTCCCCCACACGGTGAACCAGGACCGCATCGTGGAGGCCTGCTACGCCGGTGACCTGGACCTGGCCCTGGAATCACTGGCCAACGACCCGACCACGAGCCACCTGAGCTACGCCCAGGTGAAAAAGTTGGGTGACAGGCTGGTCCGGGCCCAGCGGAAGTACCTGACCCAGTTCTGACCCGGGTGTGCGCTTCTCCGACTACTGGGTTACCGCTTCGAGCAGAAAGCACTCCAGCCCGGGTAGGGAGAGGTTCTCGCTTGCTTCTTCTTCCAGCGACAGGTTCCACACGCTTCGGGCAGGCGGGTTCCAGGTGAGCTTGAGCCGGCGGTTCTGGCGACGGAGGTTGTTGACGTAGGCCAGGACGGTCCCATCGGCTCGCCTCAGCGACCTGTACTCGACACCGTCCACGTGATTGCCCGCTGGACTCGTGACGACCAAGGGCAGATCGCAGCCCAACTCCGCCAGGAGTCGAGTGAAGAGCACCGCGTAGGACTGGGGCTGCAGGGGTTGACAGAGGTAGTAGATGCGCCCTTTCTCCCTGGGCACCTCGATGAGCGCGGGCCCGCCGTCTGCGAAGGTGGCCAGCACCACAGCGTCACTGGGGAGCCGTCCGAGCCGATGGCGGACGCCTGCGCCCTTGAGCGTGGCCTTCGACAAGGTCAATTGCTCAGGCCACCCTGAGCCA
>CAZIBA010000331.1:0-3905 GCA_964536795.1 uncultured Planctomycetota bacterium
CTTTGTTGATGGAATGACGGTCCACACTCACGCTCACCAACACGGAGGCGATATGTTGTACCGGGGGCTGGCGGACCGTCATTCCATCAACAAAGCCCCCCCCTGGCCGGTAGACGTATACTGACGGCTCCGACACCTTCACCTCAACCGGAGCCCCTTCCAGAGCAGCGAGCTGCGTCAGAAACTTCTCCAGAGAACCCTCCAAGTCCTTAACGGCCTTCTCTACTTTGTCGTCCTGTTCCTGCAGCACGACGACGAACCGCGCAACGTCAGGCTTGGCGTGGACCGTACCGGTGGCTGCGACCGTGACGCTGGACGGACGTTCCTCGGCCAGCGCCACACCGGACAGACACGCCAGCACACCCACTGCCAATACGACACCTGTCTTCGCAGACATGTGCCACCTCCTTTGCCCGCAAAAGGGCCAACCAGAGCCCTGGGTGGGGGACCGCCCCCCGCTCGAAAGATAGTGCTCCCTGTTGGGCGTGCTGCCTCCGACCATAGTGCGGCAGGGGGAAGCGACTATCAAGGGCAAAGAACCAAGAATCCCTCCGGGGAAAACGTATCATCAGGAACCGGTGGAGGAGGTGCGAAGCGCTCGGCCTCGTGGGGAGTGTCATCGCTCCAGCGCGTTCCTCTGTCCTTCGGCCGCGACGCGGGTTACTTGCAGCGGAAGCTGCGGGTGGGGCTCCATTCGCTCCCGTTGCCGCCACCCGCGCTCCGGCCTCATCAGCGCGGCTCATCGGGCCGCACTCAACCCGTCCCGTACGGGTTCCGAGTGTGCGCACTGCCTGCCCGAGCGGGGCTCCTGCGCGGACGGCCCGTGGGGCAAGGCTGAGAGTGGCGGTGCCACACGGGCGTCCGAGCCCTCTGCTCCGGCCTGCGTGGCCGCTTCGCAGAGCAGGGCTTCGACTCCGCTCAGGACAGGCCCTTCGACTCCGCTTAGGACAGGCCCTTCGACTTCGCTCAGGACAGGCCCTCCTGGCCTGCCTCCACCGGGAGCGTGAAGGAGAAACGAGCCCACTGGCCCTCGTCCGACTCGGCCCAGACCCGCCCGCCGTGCTTCTCCACGATCTCCCTGACGATGAAGAGACCCAGACCGGTCCCCCGTCCCGTCGTGCTGGCCGAGGTCTGCAGGCGCTGGAACTTGTGGAACAACCGCCCCAACTGATCGGCCGGGATGCCCTGGCCTTCGTTCCAGACACTGAACACGTGGCCGTCGGGTTCCTCGCAGACCTCCACGCGGACACCCCCGCCCTGACGTCCGTACTTGATGGCGTTGTTGAGGAGGTCGTCGAAGACGATGGTGAGCAGGTCACCATCGGCCAGGACTTCGAGGCCCTCCGGAATGGCGAGCTCGACGTGCATCCCCTTGGAGAGGGCCTGTCGCTCCAGTACCTCCAGGACGGGCGCCAGGACCTCGGCCAACGAGACCGGGTGCTTGCGGGCGGCCAACTCGCCTTTCTCGATGCGGGAGAGGTCCAGGTAGTTCTTCACCATGGCCAGGAAGTTATCCAGGGTGCGCGTCAGGGCGACGGCCGCGGGCTTCTGCTTATCGTTCAGTTCTCCCAGGAGGCCGTCGCGCAGTGCGCAGGCGTTCATGATGGCCGAGGCCAGGGGGTTCTTGAGCTCGTGACTGACGAAGCCCAGCATCTCCATGTAGTTGCGGTTGACCGTGGCCAGTTCCTGGTTGGTCTCCTCCAGTTCCTGCTGTTTGACCCGGACCTGCTGGTCCTTCTGGCGGAGTGAGGTGACCATACGGTCGAAGGAGCTGGCCAGCTCGGCCAGTTCCAGGTTCTTAGTGGTGACGGAGACGGAACGGTCCAGTTGACCTTCGGCCACCTGTCTGGTCCCTTCCACCAGACCACGGAGCGGCTGGGTGAGCCGACCGGCCAGGAAGGAGGCCAGGAACACAGCCCCCACAAACCCCAGACCAGTGATCAGGAGCAGTTCGTGCACCAGCCGGTTCCGGACGTCAGTGTAGCGACGCTCGAGCAGGCCCACGTAGAGCACGCCGATGACCCGGTCGCTGAGGTCGCGAATGGGCTCGTAGACCGTCAGATACCAGTCGTTCACCACGAAGGCGCGGTCAATCCAGGGCTCGCCCTCCCTTAGGAGCCGATCGCTGACCTGGCTGGAGACGCGGGTGCCCAGGGCCCGTTCTCCAGAGGCGTCCACGACGTTGGTGGCGATGCGGGTGTCAGCCAGAAAGATGGTGACGTTGCCAGCGTCTTGACCGCGGTAGCGGACGTCGCGGAAGACGATGTTCTTGATGGCGTCGACCAGGGCGAAGTTGCGGTTGAGCAGCACCCCACCCAGGATGGCACCAAGCACTCGTCCATCCGGCGACTGCAGGGGGGCCGCGGCCACCAACAGCATCCCCTCCTCCGAAGCCTTCTGCTCGGTGGGCCGGGCCAGAGGCGTGGGCCGCAGGGGCTGGTAGGCCCGCTCGGCAAGCTCGGGCGACTCACGGGCAAGGAACTCGGAGTCCACCAGGACGGTCCCCTGGACCTCTCGGCCCGCCAGCGCTGCCTTTACCGGGGCCAGCTCGGCCAGACTGTCGCCTCGGCTGGCCAGGGGACGCGAGCGGACCAGCACCCGACCCTCCACGTCAACCAGGATGAGCGTGTCGAGCTGGTGGGCCAGTCGGGCGGACTCCATCCGTTCCCGTCCCACTTCCAGGGGACCCCCCTCGAACACCGCCAGAACCCGGCTGGCCGTGGTCAGGAACCTCACCACCGTCTCCACCTCGCTCAGCCGCCGGTCGTAGACCGACCAGGCCGTGCGGATGTCCGCCCGGAGCTGGCGCTCGGCTTCCCCGCGGACGTTCCGGCTAATAGACCCCACCCCCACCACGGCGCACAAGCCGCCCACCAGCACGGCGACCAGTGACATGGAAAGGAACAGTTGCCGGCTGGTAGTCATCGTCCTCAGGCGCTGGCCAGGGCGACGGTCGCTCATCGCTTCCGGTTCTCCTCGTTCACGATCCGTTTCCGGGTGCACGGAAGCTGCGGGTGGGGCTCCACTCGCTCCCCTTGCCGCCACCGTCCACGGCCTGCAGTCGCCAGTAGTACGTCTGCCCCGGAACGAGCCAGCCCTCGGGCACCTCGAACCTGGTCACCGGCCCCAGAGGGCCCTCGAAGTTGGCGCTGATGGGCCAGATGCACCTAAGGTTGGGGCTGACGATGATGGAGTAGCTCTTGATCTCGTCGCCCTCCGGGTGGCCGGTCGGCTCCCAGACCAGAGTCGGGGTGAGGTTGCTCACCGTCCGGCCGTCGGCGGGTGCTTTGAGCGTGGGAGGCCCGGGTGGTGCGTTGTCCTCGTGTTGCTGGTAGACGAAGGTGACGCGGACCCGGCGGCCGTCACTGCTCTCGTCCCAGTAGCGGACCACGTTGGCACCCAGGCCCAGCCGGGGCAGGCTCCTGGGGGCCACCTGGATGTCACTTGTGAGTTCCAGCTCGTCGATGCCCGACTGGACCGCCTCGGCCGCACCGATGGCCGCCATGGCCTCGAGCGTGACGCCGTAACGGTAGGCCGCGGGCGCGTGCTCCCGTTGGAGGTGCTCGTCCAGGTCGAGCTCCACGTCGAAGTCGCCCGCCCCCTCAGCTCGC
Source organism: uncultured Planctomycetota bacterium (assembly GCA_964536795.1). Taxonomy (GTDB): domain Bacteria; phylum Planctomycetota; class DG-23; order CBDVDV01; family CBDVDV01; genus CAZIBA01. Next base: position 3,612 of record CAZIBA010000331.1, read on the forward strand.
CAGAGCTCCTTGCGGTAGAGCCGCTCGTCGCCCACGGAAATGCGGAAGGCGAGCTGGTCGTAGCGGGAATCGCCGCCCTTGTGGAGCTTGGCCCGAAGCCTGCCGCCCACTATCACGTAGGGACTGCGCACGTCCACCCCCCAGTGCGACGGACGGTCGTAGACCGAGTCGTGTTTGCGCAGCACGTGCAGGGCAATGACCTTGGTAAGGCTGCCAATCTACTAACCCAGAAATTTCCGGCGTATTGTTTTACTGCGACCGCCAGGGTGTGCTTAGAGCCCGACAATACGCCCG
>CAZIBA010000332.1:0-1445 GCA_964536795.1 uncultured Planctomycetota bacterium
GCCCACGGCAACTTCGGGGATGACCAAGGGCACCGGGTACAGAGCTGTGGTCCGTCCGTGTGGCCCGATGACGATGACGCCTGTGACCACGTCGCCAGGCTGCCTCCCAGTCAGCCCGGCCTGAAGGAGGGGTGCGCGGCCCCGGCCTCCGACGACGATCTGCACGCTGCCGCTCCCCTCCAAGTCACCGAACCCGAAGTTCCAGAAGGGGCCCTGAATATCGGAGTTCTTCCACAGCAGAGCACCGTCCGAGTCAAACAGCTCGAGCCCCTGTTCCAGCCCGGCTATCAGGACTTCATCCAGAGCATCGCCGTCCACGTCTCCAGCACCTGCCTGAGCGAATAAGTCCGTAGGAAGAGCCCAGAGCCTTGTCCCGTTGGTGTCGTGGGCGCTGATGAAGGGCCGCAAGGCGCCGAAGAGCACGAACTCCTTCTGCGGGTCTTCATCGAGCTGGGCCAGCAGGATGCGGCTGGCCACAGGCGGCTCGCCGGCACCCGGACCGAGGCCAATGGACCCGAGCAGAGCGCCGTCAAGCGTATGAAGGTGTACCGGGAACCTGAGGGCATCAAGGCGTCTGGTCGCACGCCGCCCGCCGAACAGAAGCGTTCCGGTGATCGACCAACGCTCTGAGCCAGCCACCACCAGTACGGGTTCTCCGTTGCTGTGAACGTCTTTGCACACCACGCCGCCGAACATCCCTTTGATGTGGAAGACCTGGACAAGCTCATGCTTCGGGGTCTGATCGGCGACGCTTTGAGGCTTCGACGGGGCGGAGGACGAGCCCGGATCAGATTCATTCCCCTCCGCGCGCAGAGGTCCGGGTGCCAGGAGGATGACACCCATCGCCGCCACGCTCAAACCCGTCAGCCAGGTTGACCTGTGCATCACGATCAGCATCCTTCGAACGAGGACGGGCAAAGTGGGCTGGAAGGGACGCTCCGTCGGACAGGGCTTCTCAGTGGGGGCGGTGAAAAGAACGTCACTTCGCAGAGACGAACTACCGAGCTGGCTTGGCATGATCGTTGGCACCATGGGACTCCCCCTGCCAGGGCCGTTCGGTCCTCATTGAGCCGACTGTAGGGTGACCGCCTGACCGGCTCTTGTCAACGGAAAGCACGGAAAGCTTGACATCGGACGATGTGTGGTGTAGGTTTCCGGTTGAGGGGACCTCCGGGGGTGTAGCTCAGTGGGAGAGCGCGAGTATCGCACACTCGAAGTCGCGGGTTCGAATCCCGCCACCTCCACCAGCCTTCGCCAAGGCTTCGGCTGGCAAGCCAGCCCTTGCCGAAAGCTTTGATCGTTCTGGACGCATGGCGAAGGCTGCCCGCCGAAGCTTCAGCGAAGGCGGGCTGAGCATGGCTCGGCCGGGCATGGGAGCGCACGTGGTGAGATACGTGTACCTCCTGCAAAGCATCCGAAACCCGGACCAACGCTATGTCGGCATC
>CAZIBA010000332.1:1455-3901 GCA_964536795.1 uncultured Planctomycetota bacterium
ACTGCTCACCTCAAGAAGCGGTTCCAAGAGCATAACGCGGGCAAGTCACCTCATACTTCCAGGCATCGCCCTTGGGAGCTTGTGGCCGCCGTCCGCTTCGAGAACGATGCCCGGGCCGCTGCATTCGAAGAGTATCTGAAATCGGGTTCCGGACGGGCCTTTGCCAGAAGGCATTTCTGGTGAGCCACGCTTGTGCTCTGCGCTTCGCTTCGGGCGTCCTTACCGTAAGCGGATTGGAGGGGCCAGCCCTCTTGTGACCACGAGTATGCTCAGTTCCCACCTTACCGAGTTAGAGCGAGCCGTCGCTCGCTTCGTCGAGCGGGAGGGCCTGCTTGCCCATGGCGTTCGGGTTACCGTGGCCGTCTCGGGGGGTGGGGACTCGGTGGCCCTGCTCCACGTCCTGCTGGCCCTGGCCGGGGCGGGCGCCGACTACCAGCTCTCCGTCGCCCACCTCAACCACCAGCTCCGCCCGGGGGACGCCGAGCGCGATGAAACCCACGTCCGCGAGCTGGCTGGGCAGTCGCACCTCCCCTACTTCGGCGAAGCGCGCGACGTTCGAGCCATCGCTCGGGAGCGCCGACTCAACCTGGAGGCCGCGGCCCGGGCCGTCCGCTACGAGTTCCTGGAACAGGCTGCCCGAAAACTGGGCAGCGACCACGTGGCCACCGGCCATACCCGCGACGATCAACTGGAGACCATCCTCTGGCGGCTCCGCCGATCCAGCCGGTCCGCAGGACCCCACGACCTCCACAGCCTGGCTGGCATCCTCCCCTGCCGACCCATCAGGGAGGGCTCCTCCATCACCCTCATCAGACCAGTGCTCGAAGTCAGCCGACGGCAGCTCAGGGAGTACCTCACCGCCCGCAGCACTCACTGGCTGACCGATCACACCAACCGCGACCTCGGACGAACGCGCAACCTCATCCGTCATCGGCTCCTGCCTCTCCTCCGGGAGCAGCTCGGACAGGACTGCCTGAGCGACCTGCTTCGTCTCTCCCGACGGGTGGCTCAACTGAACCGTCAGGGCCAGGAGTTGACCGATCAGTTGCTCAGCGCGGGCGCTCGACGGCCCGCTGCGCCGGGCAAGGGGCTTAAGCCCCTTGTTTTTTCGGTGGACTGGCTGCGGGCGCTGCCCGAGGAGTTCCGTTCGGCGCTTCTCTACCGGGCCCTCAGGCAGATGGAGCTGGAGTTGGCCCCCCCGGGCCGCTTTCTGGACACTGCCCTCACCGGTCGGCACGTCCAGGCGGTGCTCAAGGCTGTGGACGCTGACCGGTCGCTCCTCATCGATCAGCTCCCCGGAGACCTGGTCGCTTGGCGGAGGGAGGAAGAGCTTCTCATCGGTCCCCGGGCGGCAGAAGCGCCCTCAGCCACTGTGCCCGCGCGGCCCCTGCCCGAGGGCGACGGCTCGGTGGCTGTGTCCGAGCTGGGACTGCGGGTGGTCGTGCGTACAGTGCAGCGCAGTGAGCTCGACTGGCCGGCCTGGCTTCGCGACAAGGAGCGTGACGAAGACATGCTGGACGCCGACGCGGCCGGTCCTCGAACTGAGCTGGTGCTTCGCACGCGCAGGCCCGGCGACCGCTTCCGGCCGCTGGGTGCCTTAGGGGGCAAGAAACTGAAGGACTTCTTCATCGACCGCAAGGTGCCCCGTCGAGAGCGCGACGGCACGCTGCTGCTGGCCCGGAGGGCCCAGGTGCTCTGGCTGGCCGGGCTGGGCGTGAGCGAACGTGTCAAGGTGCAGCCGGTGACCCGACAGCTGCTCCACCTGCGCATCGAGCTACTGTCTGAGGAGACGGCCTGAAGCGTGCTCAGCTCTTCGCCTGGCCCTTCCCCTCACTTGTTGTTGCTTCGTGCCGGGTACTCCCGCACCACGGCCGGGACACTCTCCCAGCCGAGCCGCTTGCAGGCCTCGTAGCGCAGGTGGCCGGCCAGGATCTCGTACTGACCGCTTTGGGGGTTCCGCAGGACCACGATGGGCTGCAACAGCCCCTGGGCGGTGACGCTCTTGGCCAGGAGTTCGACGTCCTGGGCGTCCACCGGGTAGTCGCCTGGCTGGATACGGGAGATGTCGATCTCCCGCACGTTCCCGGCCTCTTGATCCGGGGGTGCCACTTCCTCCCTCCGGTCCATGCTCGCCCGGTAGGAATAGACGTAGGGAATGGCCATGTCCACGGAGGGCGAGTGTTGGATGCGCTCGAAGATCATCTTCTGAATCTTGTAGGCGAGCTCCACCCGCTCCTTGACCCGGGTCAGGTAGCGGAGGCGCAGGTACACCCCGTAATCGTACCAGTCAGACCGGATATAGGGTTTGACCCCGGTGGCCTGGATGAGGTCGCCGGTAACTTCGGTGGCGGCCTGGACCAGGACCTGTTCGGCCGCCTCCCAATCGGAGTCGTAGGTGATGCGGATGACCACCTCGTCCAGCATGTAGGCCGCGTCCTGTTTCACG
>CAZIBA010000333.1:0-3890 GCA_964536795.1 uncultured Planctomycetota bacterium
CCGCCGGCTTCGGGATGATCCTGCTGGAGGACATCGCTGCCCCGGCCTGCTTCGAGGTGGAGGAGGCGCTGCGAGAGAGGCTTCCCATCCCCGTCTTCCACGACGACCAGCACGGGACGGCCGTGGTGGTGCTCGCTGCGCTCATCAACGCCCTGACCGTCACCGGCCGGGAGAAGGAGGGCTTACGGGTGCTGGTGAGTGGCGCGGGGGCGGCCGGGATGGCCATCGCCCGGAAGCTCCTCTACTTCGGGGTGAGCGACGTGGTGGTGTGCGACCGCGCCGGTGCCATCCACTCGGGCCGCAGAGAGAACATGACCCGCTACAAGGCCTACCTGGCCGAAGTCACCAATCCCCGGAAGCTCAAAGGCCCGCTGTCGGACGTCATACGGGACCGGGACGTCTTCATCGGCGTCTCCACCGCCCAGGTGGTCACGGCCGAGATGGTGGCGGGGATGGCGGCCGACCCCATCGTCTTCGCCCTGGCCAACCCGGTGCCCGAGATCGAGGTGAAGGCGGCCCTCTCGGCCGGGGCTGCGGTGGCCGCTGACGGACGTACCATCAACAATGCCCTGGGCTTCCCCGGCATCACCCGCGGGACGCTCGACGCCCGGGCGACAGAGGTGAACGAAGCCATGGAGCTGGCCGCCGCCGAGGCCCTGGCCGCCGAGACCCCCCAGGGCGAGCTGGTACCGGCCTTCCTCCGCCGGGAGCTTCACGCCGCCGTCGCCGAGAAGGTGGCCGAAGCCGCCCGCTACAGCGGCGCCGCCCGGCCCTTCTGAGACGCGCGGGGTGGGCGCAGGCCAACGTGTCGCGGTGGCACGGGCACCCCGGCCTGTGGTGAGCCCTGCTCTGCGTAGCCTGCTACGCAGCTCGTGCTTCGCAGAGTAGTAGGCGGAGAAGAGCTTGCCGGACCAAGGAGTGCCCGTTCATCGACAGGCCAAGGCAGCCCTCTTGGCACCCGCGCCCATGGGCCCCGGTAAGGGCGCCTCGCCAGCGGCTTCTTCGAGCTCAACTGAGTGCAGACTGAGAAGGAGGGCAGAAGGAAAATGAACGTCGTACTCGTCATCTCCGACACCTTCAGGCGGGACCATCTGGGGTGCTACGGCAACGGGTGGATCCGTACGCCCAACCTCGACCAGCTCGCCCGGGAGGGAACCGTCTTCGACCGGGCCTACACCGGGAGCTTCCCCACCGTCCCCCACCGCTGTGACATCATGACCGGCCGCTTCACCTTCACCCACTTCGAGTGGTCGCCCCTTCCACGCGACGCGGTGGTGGTCTCCGAGACCCTTGCCAAGGCCGACCTCACCACCATGATGGTGGCCGACACCCCCCACATCCTCCAGCACGGCTACAACTTCCAGCGGGGCTTCGACGGCTTCGAGTGGATCCGCGGGCAGGAAAACGACCGCTGGAAGACCTTCCCCCGCCAGCCCCAGCTCCCCTGCGCCCCGGAGAAGCTGCGCAGCCCCGAGGGCACCGTCAGGCAGTACCTGCGCAACGTCCACGACCGGAGCCGTGAGGAAGACTACTTCACCCCCCGCACCATGCGTTCGGCGATGAACTGGCTGGAAAGGAACGCCGGTGGGGGGCCCTTCTTCCTCTACGTCGATACCTTCGACCCGCACGAGCCCTGGGACCCACCCCAACACTACACCGACCTCTACGACCCCGGCTACCAGGGCGAGGAGGTCATCTACCCCTGCTACGCGCCCTGTGACTTCCTGTCCGAGGCCGAGCTGAAGCACGTCCGCGCCCTCTATGCCGGGGAGTGCACCATGGTCGATGCCTGGGTGGGGAGACTCCTTCGTCGAATCGACGAGCTCGGGCTCCGTGACTCGACGGCCGTCATCTTCACCACCGACCACGGCTTCTGTCACGGCGAGCACAACCTGATGGGGAAATCCATCATCACCGAGCAGTACTCGACCCACGTGCCTCTCTGGGAGGAGATCGCCCGCATCCCCCTCATCGTTCGCCTCCCGGGTTCAGAGGCTGGCCGGCGGACCGCAGCAATCGTCCAGCCCCCCGACATCACGGCCACGGTCTACGAGCTGGCCGGCGTCCAGCCCCCCGAGACGGTCCACGGTCGGAGCTTTCTCCCCGTGGTGGAAGGCGAAACGGACGAGCATCGCGACTTCGCCGTCTCCTCCAGTTCCATCATCCACGGGGCAAGGGCCCGGCGTTGGAGCACGGTGAGCACGCCCCAGTGGAGTTTCCTCTACGCCGGGAGCGAGCTCGACGCTTCCCGCCCGGCCGTGGCCGCCACCGTGGACAGCGTGGCCCGCTACGAGAAGCCCGAGCTGGGAGGCACAGGCGAGCCCATGCTCTTCGACCTCGCCGCCGACCCCGGTCAGCACAAAAACGTCTACCCCGAACGTCGGGACGTGGCCGAGGAGCTTCTGGGGAAGTACGTCGAGTTCCTCCGCTCCCTGGGCACTGAGGAGGACTACGTCTCCCCCCGACAGCACCTTCCCTGAACTCCTACCGCAGTTGGCGACCGCGGCCGGACAAGACCGGCCGTGCCGCACAGATGGGAACCGAAAGGGGTGCCGCGGTCGAACAAGACCGGCCGTGCCGCACAGATGGGAATCGAAAGGGGTGCCACGGCCGGTCTTGTCCGGCCGTGAGAGTCACTCGCCGCGCGGCAAGAGGCCGCTTTCGGGAAACTTTTCCCCGGGGCAGGCGTCTAACCTGGTAGAAGCCAATCGGAAGCAAGCCTCCAGGCTTCGCTTGTCTCGGGTGTACGCACTGCCTGCCCGAGAGAAGCTCGTATACGGACGGCCCGAGGCGCAAGCTGAGAGTGGCGGTGCCACTGCTGGAGGGCGCTATCTATGAGCATTCGACGTGTGGTCAACGTCGTCGCCGTGGGCCTGCTGTCCGTCGCAGTGGCCCAGCTCTCGGCCGTGGAACTCATACCCACAGAGCCGGGCACCGAGCAGCCCGACCGCGTCATCCCCCGGCCGCCTCCTCCCGCCCCGGACAATGCTTTGGTCCGGGCCATCCGCACGGTCGACGTGGCCGAGCCCATCTGGTACAGGGGGCTGGGCATCTTTCCTCTCGTCCAGCGCCGGGTGGCAGACGACCGCTCCTACCTCACCCTGGACGAGGCCCTCAAGCGGGGCGACCTCGTCGTGAAGGAACTGGACAGCGCCGCCGTCGCCAAGGCCGTGGTACGCAACACGGGCAAGCACCACGTCTTCCTGTTGGGAAACGAGGTGCTGGTGGGTGGAATGCAGAACCGCATGCTCCGGGAGGACCTGCTCCTTCGACCTAACTCCGGTGAGGTGGTGGTGGAGGTCTTCTGCATCGAGAAAGGCCGTTGGAGCAACCCGGAGAGCCGGTTCCGGGAGAGCCGACGGATGGCCCAGCAGGAGCTTCGCCAGCGGGCCGCTGAAGGTGCTGACCAGAGCGGGGTCTGGGAAGAGGTGGACCGGTTCGCCCGCAGTTACGACGTCGAAAGCCTCACCGGCGACCTGGACGCCCTGCAGGCTGATCGGAAGGTGGCTGCCGAGCTGGCCGAGTACGAGCGGGCCATCCTGCCCAAGCTGCCCCCGGAGACCGTAGGGCTGGTGGCCGTGCGGGGCCCCGTCATCCTGGGGGCCGACATCTTCTGTAACGGTGAGCTTTTCGAGAAGCTCCGCCGAAAGATCATCCACAGCTACGCCCTCACCCGTACGCCCGGCCGCCCCCACGTCCAGATGGTCATCGACCGCCGGCAGGTGGAGGAATTCCTTCGTCGCTGCTACCGGGCACACTACAGCGAACGGCCGGCCCCCGACGTGGGCCAGCGCATACGACTACGAGGCGGGGGTCTGACCGGAATGGGCCTCACCTTTCAGGGCACCCTCATGCACGCCGCGCTCTTCCCCCGACCTCAGGTGAGACCG
>CAZIBA010000334.1:0-3881 GCA_964536795.1 uncultured Planctomycetota bacterium
GTGGTAGCTCCCAAAGATGCCACAACCCACGACAGCGGTCCTGAGCGCCCCCGGGAGCACAAGCTGCTTCTTGCTCATCCACGGCCTCCTGGTTCCTATGCGGGTCAGCACGGCCGGGCCTCTCGACAGCGCTCGGGACAGGCAAGTCCGGCCGGGGCACGGTTTGAGGACCTACAGAACGCCTTCTCTCCTGAGCACCTCCCTGACCCGGGTGACCTGGGACTCATCCAACGGGAGGTGCGGAGCTGCTGCCCAGGGCTGACACAACCCCAGGAGCGAGAGCGCCGTCTTCATACCTTGAAGGAAACCACCCGAGCGAAGGTGGTAGATTTCGAACAGGCGAAGGAGCTTCTCCTGGAGCTCGCCGGCCCTCTGGCGGTCGCCCGTCCGGGCGGCCTCGTAGAGCTGGACGCAGTCGGCGGGCACCAGGTTGGCCATTCCCACGACGAGACCGTGGGCTCCAAGGAGCATCGCCGTGTCCAGTTGGGTCTCGTCGCCCTGAAGCACGGCGAAATCGCTGCCCGAGAAGCGGCGCGTCAGCTGGGCGAAGTGAGTGACGTCGCCCGTCGAGTCCTTGAGCCCCACCACCTGAGGGTGCTCGGCCAGGGCCCCCACAGACTCTATCGTGAGCGCGTTCTTGGTGGTGTGGGGGTTGTCGTAGATGACCACGGGGAGCTCGGTGGCCTCGGTCACGGCCCGGAAGTGAGCCAGCAACTCGTCCTGCTCCGGGTGGCGGAAGTAACAGGGGGCCATCACCACCAGGGCATCGACCCCCGTTTCGGCCAGGACGCGGGCCGTGGCCACGGCCCGCCGGGTGCCCGTCTCAATCACGCCGGCCATCACCGGGACCCGTCCGGCGACGGCTTCGACAGCGGCCCGGGCCACGGTCCGGCGCCGATCGTCGTCCAGGGCAGCGCCCTCCCCCATCGTCCCCAGAACGAAGATGGCGTGGACACCCCCGGTGAGCATGTGCTCGACCAGGGGGCCGACGGCTCCGGTATCCACCTCTCCGTCCTCGGTCAACGGGGTTACCAAGGGGGGAACGACGCCTTCGAGTCGCAGCACGATCTACTCCTCCTCAGCCAATGCTTCCGTCCGTCCTTCATTGTACTCTCCCGCCCGGATGGAGTCGTAGAGGCTGACGATCTCTTTGATCCTCTCACGGATGGGGAGCTCGTAGGGACATTTCTTCTCGCACTCGCCGCACTCGGTGCAGGCCCTGGCCTTCTCGACAACGGCCCCCCAGCGTCGGGCTGCGGTCTCGGGGCCGAACCGCCTGATGAAGCTCCGGAACACCATCACACTGGTCACCGGTATGCCCTCGGGACAGGGCTGACAGTAGCCACACCGTCGACAGAAGAGGCGTCCGGTTTCCCGGCGGATACGTTCGACCTCGGCCAACTCGGTCTCACTGAGCGGTACGCCCGCCTCCACGAGCTTGACGGCATCGACCACCTCGTCCTCGTTCTCGAAGCCGAGGAGGATGTTCACGTCTGGAAACTGAAGCAGCCAGCGGACCGCCAGGTTGGCGTCGGTGAACTCGCCGCCGGCCATCGGCTTCATGGCCAGGAAGCCCATCTCCCTGGCCCGGGCCAGGGGCAGAGCCTTCTTCGCAGCGTCGTTGGCGATGAGGTTCAGGGGGAGCATCACGGTCTCGAAGCAGTCGGCCTCCATGAGCTCGAGAGCAAGGTCCAGGGAGTGGCTGGTCACACCGACGTGACCGATCTTCCCCTGCTCCTTGGCTTGGCGAAGTCCTTCGAGGGCGCCGTTGGCACCCCGGATGACCTCCCAGTTCTCCCGCCTGGAGAGGTGGTGACACTGGTAGAGGTCGATGTAGTCGGTCCGAAGGCGCCTGAGGCTGAGGTCGATGTGCTCCAGGATGCCCTGTCTGGTGGTGGCGGCGGACTTGCTGGCGATGGTCAGCTCATCCCGGCGACCGGCAACGGCCCGGCCGATCTTCTCCTCGCTGTCGAGGTAGCTGTTGGCCGTGTCGATGAAGGTAACGCCCAGCTCGAGGGCGCGGCGGACGACGGCCACGGCATCGTCGAAGGCCCGACGGGTGATGGGAATGCCGCCGAACCCCAGTTGGCTCACCACCAATCCGGTCTTCCCCAGGGTGATCGAATTCATCCGACCCGGACCTCCTGCTGAAGCAACGATGACCTACGGCGATTTTACGGGCACGGCCCGGTCAGTGTCAAACCGCTCCCGGAAAAGGGGTGGGGACCGACCGTCAGGGCATGGGACGCTACCGCCAGCGACGGGGCTTCCGACTGCGGGGACGGAAGCGGGCCTCCAGGGCTTCGTCGGCCAGCCGGTACTCCCTTCGCTTGGCCGGTTGGAGTTCGAGTATCTGGTCACGGAGACGGGCCGCTTCCTCGAAGTCGAGTTGGCGGGCCGACTCGTACATCTCCTCCTCCAGTTCCCGGACGTACTCGGAGGAGGCGTAGTCGGTCTCGTCCAGGTGGACGGCCTCGCGGGCGTGCTGTCGGTGAGCGACCTCGGCCTCGATGCCGTCGCGGACCTCCTTACGAATGGTCTCGGGGGTGATGTCGTGCTCGCGGTTGTAGGCCAGTTGGAGGTCGCGTCGGCGGTTGGTTTCGCTGATGGCTCGGCTCATGGAGTCGGTGACGGTGTCGGCGTAGAGGATGACCTGGGCGTTGACGTTGCGAGCGGTGCGGCCGATGGTCTGAATGAGCGAGGTCTCGCTCCTGAGAAAACCCTCCTTGTCCGCGTCGAGGATGGCCACCAGCGACACCTCGGGCAGGTCCAGCCCCTCGCGGAGCAGGTTCACCCCGACCAGGACGTCGAACTTGCCCAGCCTCAGGTCGCGCAGTATCTCCACCCGCTCGATGGTGTCGATCTCCGAGTGCAGCCAGTGACAGCGCAGGCCCTGCTCGCGGAAGTAGGTGGAGAGCTCCTCGGCCAGCCTTTTGGTGAGGGTGGTAACCAGGACCCGCTCCTGGCGCTCCACCCGCTTCGCAATCTCGCCGATGAGGTGCTCCACCTGACTGCCGGCGGGCTCGACGTGGATGATGGGGTCCACCAGGCCGGTGGGGCGGATGATCTGCTCCACCACCTCACCGCCCGTCTTCTCCAGCTCGTAGGGCCCGGGGGTGGCGGAGACGAAGACGACCTGCTTGACGCTCTCCTCCCACTCCTCAAAGCGCATGGGCCGGTTATCCAGGGCGCTGGGCAGAAGGAACCCGTGCTCCACCAGGGTGAGCTTCCGGCTGTGGTCGCCCTCGTACATGCCCCGGACCTGGGGGATGGTGACGTGGCCCTCATCGACGAAGAGCAGGAAGTCCTCGGGGAAGTAGTCGATGAGGGTGTAGGGGCGCTCTCCGGGGGCGCGGCCACTCAGGTGACGGGCGTAGTTCTCCACGCCCGGGCAGTAACCTATCTCCCGGAGCAGCTCCAGGTCGTAGCGGGTGCGGGCCTCCAGGCGCTGGGCCTCGAGCAGCTTCCCCTGCCGGCGAAGCTGCTTCAGGCGCTCCTCAAGCTCCACCTCGATGGCCCCAGTGGCCCGCTCGATGCGGTCTTCCGGGGCCACGAAGTGCTTGGCCGGATAGATGGTCACGTTCCGCTCCTCCCCCAGCACGGCTCCGGTCAGCGGGTGGATGGTCCGGATGGCTTCCACCTCGTCTCCGAACAGCTCCACCTGGTAGGCGAACTCCTCGTAGGCCGGGAAGATGTCCACCACGTCGCCCCGGGGCCGGAAGGTCCCCCGGGTGAAGGAGACCTCGTTCCGGGTGTACTGGATCTCCACCAGCCTGAGCAGGAGGTGGTCGCGCTCCACCCGGTCACCCACCCCGATGGGCACCATCATCCGCTTGTAGTCCTCGGGGGAGCCGAGGCCGTAGATGCACGAGACGCTGGCG
>CAZIBA010000335.1:0-3874 GCA_964536795.1 uncultured Planctomycetota bacterium
CGAGAGCGCGCACGCCGACCCCGAGGTTAGCAGAGCTAACCCGACCGCAAGCTCCGTTCCGCTAAGGCTTCACCCCCGTAGCTCCTTCAAGAACCGTACAATGGTGACGTTGACGATGGACTTCTTCTACCAGACGCCAGCGGTTTGTCAAGGACGTTTGGCAGGACCCTCTGGACCAATGGTCATACAAGGGGCTGAAGCCCCTTGCCCGTACGGACCCGGACCGACGCCCCCACTATCCCGGTTGATTTGGTCGCCCGGAAACCCTATATGAGTGTGCAGGAAGGATGCGAGGCGCCCTCCAGAGAAGGGGAAGGGGATGAGCAAGCAACCCAAGGCGCTCCTGATGGAAGAGATGACCGTGGAAGACGTGCGCGGCGCGCTGAGCAGAACCCGGACGGTGCTGGTCCCGCTGGGCGTCACCGAGCAGCACGGCTACCACCTGCCCCTCTCCACCGACGTCCACAACGCGTATGAGACGGCCCGGCGGGTGTCGGCCAGGACGGGGGCCGTGGTCGCCCCGCCGCTCTGGTACTCCTACAGCGGAGGGGCGCTGCCCGGCACCATCAACGTGGCTCCCCAGGTGATGGCACTGATGGTGTCGGAGATCGTTCAGAGCTTGGTCCAGCAGGGGTTTCGCAACGTCGTCCTGCTTCTTGGCCACGCGGGCACGGAGAACCTTCAGGCCCTCAAGGACCTGATGGGGCTGTTCCTGGCCCGCCACCCGGAGCTGAGCGACGTGGTGGTGGCCTTGGCGCCCGTCTGGGAGTTCAGCCCCACCTTCACCAAGGCTTTCGAGGAGCACGACTACCACGCCGGCTACATCGAGACCTCGCTCATGCTCCACTGGGCGCCCGACCTGGTGCGCACCGAGCGCATCGTCCAGGACGAACCGGAGGTAGCGGCCAGCCTCAGGGAGCATCAGGACAACTACCAGCAGGTCGAGCGCGCGGTGGACGACCCCCACGTCGCCCCGAGGGTCACCCAGCGCGAGGACATCAAGGTGGGGGTGATGGGCTACCCCGAGCGGGCCAGCGCCGAGGTCGGTCGCCAGGTCTGTGAGGAGATGGTGGCCGGCATCGTCGCGCTCATCGAGAAGATCGAAGCCAGACAGGACGGACGTGCAGGGGACTGAGCACCGGCCGTCGGGCGGCCCTCAGGGGCCGGTGAGACAAGGGGCTTAAGCCCCTTGTCCTGCCTCTCTACGGCCGGGAGAGGTACCGTTGGCTGTTGAAGGTCAGGAGGAGGGCGTGTGATGGCACTCCTTGAGGTGGGACCGGTCCTCGACGGCGAGGAGTTGAAGGAGGCGGGGGGCGGGTCCTTCGAGGTGGTGAACCCGGCCACCGGAGAGGTGGCCGCCCGGGAGGCCTGCTGTGACGCTGCCTGTGTGGACCGGATCGTGGAGTCCAGCCGGAAGGCTTTCGAGTCCGATGGTTGGCAAAAGCTCTCGGCGGCCGAGCGCGGGGCGCTCCTGCTTCGCTTGGCGGACCTGGTGGAACGGGACGCGGAGAAATTAGTCGAACTGGAACTGCTGGACACGGGCAAACCCGTCACACAACTCAGGGGCGAGATCTCCCTGGTCACGGCCATCATACGCTTCTACGCCGGCGCCGCCGACAAGATCGAAGGCGCGGTGAAGCCCCTCTCGGCCGGCTGCTTCCGCTTCACCATGTACGAGCCTTACGGCGTGGTGGCCGGCATCATCCCCTGGAACTACCCCCTGGCCAACGCGGCCTTGAAGGTCCCCCCGGCCCTCGCGGCCGGCAACGCCATCGTGCTCAAACCGTCGGTGGAGACTCCGCTGACCTGTGTGGCCTTCGCCAAGCTCTGCTCTGAAGCTGGCCTCCCTCCGGGGATCGTCAACGTTGCCCTCGGCTCGGGGAGCGAGGTCGGTGAGCCCCTGGCCACTCACCCGTCGGTGGAGAAGGTCTCCTTCACCGGCTCCACCGCCGTGGGTCAGAGGCTGGCCAGGCTGGCCGCCGACCAGATGAAGACGGTCAACCTGGAGTGTGGGGGCAAGAACGCTTGTCTCGTCTTCGCCGACGCCGACCTGGAGAGGGCGGCCCAGGCCGCCCTCCTCAGCGCCTTCAGCAACGCCGGGCAACTGTGTGTGTCCTGCTCGCGCCTCTTGGTCCAGGAGTCCATAGCCGACGAATTCGAAGCGCTGGTGGCGGCCAAGATGGACGCGCTACAGGTGGGCGACCCAAGACGGGAGGAGACCCACGTCGGTCCGATGATTACCCGGGCGCAGTACGAGGTGGCTCTGAAGTACCTGGCCCTGGCACCGGAGGAAGGGTGCACCGTCGTGCGTGGCGGGGGGAAGTTGGAGATGGACGCGCCCTACGCCAAGGGGTCCTGGCTCCAGCCCACGCTGCTTGCCGGCGTGTGTCCGGAGATGCGCGTGGCCCAGGAAGAGATCTTCGGCCCCGTTCTCTCGTGTATCCGCTTCCGGGATGAGGCCGAGGCCGTGGAGATATCCAACGGGGTGACGTACGGCCTGTCGGGCTCGGTGTGGACGGCCGACGGGGCCCGGGCGCTGCGCATGGTCAAGGCCCTGGACACGGGCATCATCTGGGTGAATCAGATGCTGGTCGGCTACCCCCAGATTCCGGTTCCGCCCCATAAGATGAGCGGGACGGGCGTGGAGCTGGGCATGGAGGGACTGCTGGCATTCTGCAGGCGCAAGAGCGCCGTCGTCGCCTACGACGACGAGGCACCGGTGGGATGGGACCTGAAGTGAGCACGCACGACGATCCCGAAGACCTCATCGGCAAGCCCGTCGAAGCCCTCACCACCCCCTGCGTGGTGGTGGACCTCGAGGCCCTCGACTACAACCTGATCCTCCTGGCCGACTACTTCGCCGACCGCCACTGCAAGCTCAGGCCGCACTTCAAGGCTCACAAGTGTCTGGCCCTGGCCCGCCGGCAACTGGCCGCGGGCAGCACCGCCGGCATCACCTGCGCCAAGCTCTCCGAGGCCGAGAAGCTCGTCCAGGGCGGCTTCGACGACGTCCTCATCGCCAACCAGGTGGTGGGTGCGGGGAAGGCCCGTCGTCTGGCCGAGCTCAATCGAAGAGCCACCGTGCGCGCCGCCGTCGATTCGGCCGGCAACGTCGATGAGCTCGACCGCGCGGCCCGGGAGGCGGGGGTCACCGTCGACCTGTTGGTCGAGGTGGACATCGGAATGAACCGGTGCGGGGTCCCGCCCGGCGAGGCCACCCTCGAGCTGGCCAGGAGGGTTTCCCAGGCGGGCAACCTGCGCTTTGACGGCCTGCAGGGCTACGAGGGGCACGTGGTCCAGTTGGAGGACGCCGAGGAGCGCCGACGAGGCGTCGGCGAAGCGATGGGACTTCTCCTCCGAACCAAACAGCTCCTCGTCGATGCAGGCCTGCCCGTACACATCGTCTCCAGCGGCGGCACCGGCACCTACGACATGACCGGAAACACCGAAGGCATCGACGAAGTCCAGTGCGGGACCTACGCCCTGATGGATGCGTGCTACAAGAGGATCCGACCTGAGTTCCGCATTGCCAGCCGCATCCTGAGCACGGTGGTCTCCTCGCGGGGCACCAAGGTGGTGGCCGACGTGGGCACCAAGGGCATGGGCTGCGAGTTCGGCCCGCCACTCGTGCAGGGCTTCGCCGGAGCCAGGGCCCTGTACGTGGCCGACGAGCATACGCCCATAGAGAACGTCAGTGCCCGGGTGGGGGAGCGCATCTGGCTCATCCCCTCGCACGGCTGCACCACCCACAACCTCCACCGACGGATGTGGGTCGTGCGGGAGGGAACGGTCGAAGCCGTGTGGCCCATTGAAGCCAGCGGCTGCCTGGAGTAGTGAGGAGACGGATTCATGCTTAAGTACCTGGAGATACGGT
>CAZIBA010000336.1:0-411 GCA_964536795.1 uncultured Planctomycetota bacterium
GTATTCGTGCCCGATGCTCAGATCCCCGTCCAGCAGCAGCGTTGGGTTGCTGTAGGAATGCCCTTCATAACTCGCCTCCGAGACGGCAACCAGAACCGTCCACCCGCGCGGACCATCTCCCGTCCGTGCAACGCGAAGGAGGCTGAAGTTGTCTGCGGGGAGCTTCTTCTGGCCGAGCAGTCGGCCATCTTCGCTGTCCACAACCAACAGCTGGCCGGGACCACCAATAGCCAGGATTTCGTCCCGACCGTCGTCGTTTACGTCAGCGAAGGCCACCAAGCCCTGTCCCTGGTGGCTGCAGTACGGTTTGACCACCGCTCCAGGTGTGCCGTATCTCCACAGAATTCGGCCCGACACATCCGTGACCGTCATGCAGAACCGTTGGCGATTCTCGTCACGCAGGTAACCGTA
>CAZIBA010000336.1:421-3873 GCA_964536795.1 uncultured Planctomycetota bacterium
CCCTTCCAGCCACTCCTACCTGCACCACGCCGCCTGCCGAGGTAAAGGGACGACATGAAGATGCCCATGCTCTCCACCCACACCATTTTCGGCCCGGCTCCGGCATCCTTGCGCAGGAGGAACAGGTCCGCTGGGCGGTGACCTTCCAGGCCAAAACCGCCCAGCAACGTTGCCCTAAGCACGTCCGTCACGAGATCACTCAGCCGCTCCCCTTTTCCCCCTGCGGTCCCCTACGCCTTTCTTATCCGCCACCCGTTCCCCCGCCGTCAGAGGCGACACTGTTACTGCTTTGCTACACAGCGCAATAAGACGTAGCCCGTCTTCTGCGGCGCACAGTTCGATCTTCGACAATAGCCACTGGAGGAGATAGAAGTAGAGACGGAACACACCAAGTCGTGCGTCTATGGGATCAAGGACCGCCCCCGCCCTTGAAAGCGTTCGGAAGACTTTGTACGCCATCCCGTCCCTGAGATGCCCGTACAACGACTCAACCTCGAAGTAAGGAGAGAGCACCTGTCGAAGCGTGTCAGGCGTGAAATGCTGGTAGTGTTTTTTTGTAAGAGGCGCTCTCCTTGACGGGACGGTAACGACCAACCGGCCGTCCTCTTCCAGACAGCGGGCAAGGTTCGCGAGAACACTCCCGATGCGCTGCGTGCGCAAATGCTCCAGTGCCTCCATCAACACGATTACGTCGTACGAGCGACACCCCTCGAACGTCGCAACGTCGCTGACCACGAACGCCACGTTGGGGCAGAACGCACGCGCGAACCGGATGGCCCGTTCCGAATGGTCGACACCAACAAGCCTCACGTTCTCCTCTTGCAGCTCGTAGCAGAAACGCCCGTCTCCGCAGCACGCGTCGAGCACCCACTGGCCGTGCAGTGGTCCGATGAGAGCTTTGACAATCTGATGGTACGATTTCCCTATCATGTCGCCGTGTCGGAACCGGTGCAGGAGATCAATGTAGTGGTACGGAAACACATACTCTGCTTCCTGCAAGAGTTCGCGCTGCCCGCCCTGTTGGCCCTCGCGCCGAGCCCGCGGAGCACACACCAGCCCTTTCTGGTTACGACCCATCAGTGTGCCCGGGCACAGAACGCGACCGCCGCCAGGAACCCTCTGGCCATCTCCTCGGCATTATGTGTCTGTTCGACCACACGTCTGCAGTTGGCTGACATCCGTTCTTGTTCGGCCTCGTCGGTCAGGAGCTTTTCGATGGCACAAGCGAGGGCCTTCACACCGCCCTCTCGGCTACGGAGGCCTGTCTTACCGTGACGCACTAGAGAGGCCTCCGGGCCGTGAGACGGCGCGTCCCGAACAATGACAACGGGCAGTCCGTACGTGAACGCGTGCGGGATGAAGAGCCCCGCGGCCTCCGGCATGACCCCGACCGAGCTGGTCTGGAAGTACCGCGCCAGCACGTCCTCATCATAGATGGGACCCGGCATTGTGACCCTCTCAGCCAAGTCCAGCTTGCGGATCACTGCTTCCAGTTCTCCTCGAAGCTCGCCTCCCCCGATGATCACGGCGTGGGCATCCGGAACCGTGTCTCTCAGTTGGGCCATCGCTCTGACCAACAGGTCCGGCCGCTTTCGTCGTTGCAGCCGACCGACGAAGAGCGCAACTCTTTTCCCCTCCAGCCCACGCTCTCTTCGGAAGCGATCCAGCTCAGCAGGAGCGGTCCGGGCAACGGCCGCCGCTTGAGCTCCCGTGGCGACCGCGTTGGGGGCAACAAACAGTTTCTCTGCTGGCCATCCTCGCGCAATCCAGGTGTCTCGCACGTCCTGAGTGTAAAGAATGACGGCACTGGCCAACCTCATCATGACGGTCTGCAAGAACCGTCGCGGCCGCGTGGACGGTCGCGACCTCCCCTGTCCCCACAGGCACACCCGCCGACCCAGAATGCGACCAAGGACAAGGTTCACCCACACGCACACCCGCAGCATCCCATACGGCATCACGAACACGTCGAAGGCCCCCCTCAACAGGTCCCACACGGCAGAGGGCTGGAAGACTACCCGATGCGACGAACGTGGCAGTCGGACCTGCCAGAGCCTGGTTTTGCGGTAAGGGAAACCCAGATCGGCGTCCCGGGCCGGGGCGCTCATGCCACGCCAATCTTCGGGGGCGCAGACAGCTACCGTGAGGCCCTTCACCGACTGCAAAGCGCGGTACAGCTCCAGGCGGTAGTGCGCAATGTACGTATTGAACACCCCGACTCGGGTGACGGGCATCAGGGCAGGCCAGACCCGGACGCAGGGGTGGAAAAGGCGCGTCCGTGTAGTTCTTCTCCGATACGCGCAGCCCCGCGCGCCGACGTGGGTGGGTGTGCGGTTATCACAGACGCCAGGTCTCCTCAAGCAGCTCCGTCAGTCGGCACTCGTACGTGTGCTCCCGCTGCGAGCGCGCCGCTGCCCGGCGGCCCATCTCGGCAGCCAGTTGCGGACGGGCCAGGTAGTTCAGCACTTTGGAGCGCAGCTCGTCGCGGTCAGAGAACACGTCGATTTCCTCCCCGACCTCGTAGAGCTCTTCCACAACCGGTCGATACTCCGTGAGCACTAACGTGCCACTGCACGCCGCCTCAAACAAGCGCACGTTCGTGCTGTTCGCCTCGCCCGGGTTCAGCGTGTTTACGACGACCTGCGCTGAGGAGAACGCCGTGGCCTTCTCTCGGAGGTACACGTCTCGGCCCTGGTAGAATTGCCACAGAGGTGTCTCCCTGCTGACAAATCGCGGCCAACTCCACCACAGCTTCAGATCCCTATCCTGCACCACCTCCAGCATGCGCACCCGGTACGGGTAATAGGAGGCCGCCGTGGTCACTTCACAGGTGTACTCTGGGTCTGGCAGCAGTCTCGAGTGGACTTCGGGAGCGCACGCTTCCGGCAAGAAGCATGAGCGACGTCCGCAAGCTATCAGTCTCTGCTCGATGTCCCGGCATTTTGTGAACACGCAATCATAGTTACAGGCAACAAGAAGCTGTTGGCCCAAGTTGCACAGAGCGTCCGGAAACCAGGCGACCACACGGGTTCTGTTTCCTTGGCGGAGCCGCTCCACTGTTCCGGGATACAGACTGTCTATGGAGACCCCCAAGACGAGGTCTGGGTGGAAGTCTGCAGCAACCTCGAACAGTCTTCGACCCACCTTCTTTTCTGCGCTGGGCCAGATGTTCCGCTTCAGCAGGTGAAAGGCCTTGCGCACATTCGAGAGCGTACGGCCTTGCTTCTTGTCCGCAAAGTGCTGAACCTGGTGACCCATCTGCCGCAGCGCCCGAGCCATATGGCTTCCAGTACAATGCGGATGATCCGGCCCGACGACGATGATCCTCAATCCGTCCCTCCCGTAACCTCCCCGCCTCCACCTGCTCCCGGGTCGGACGCGAGCGCCAGGACCCTCTCGGCGACGCGGTCCCACGTGAAACGCTCGAGCGCACGGCGCCGTCCGTAGCGACC
>CAZIBA010000337.1:0-3864 GCA_964536795.1 uncultured Planctomycetota bacterium
GGGGCCACTCCGCTCGGGGGAGAGGACCGGCCGCGCTACGGGCACGAGATATCGGCCGAGATTCGTCCCCGGCTCTGGGAGGGCGGGCTGACGGGCTCGTACCGCTACGACGTCGGGCAGGCGGAGTCGGTGGAGCTGGTCACGGCAGAGCCGGGTCGGGTGGTGGTGCGGTCCCGGGGTGGCTACGGCGACGCACCCGTTGGCTGGGCCGTGGAGTACGCCATCGACGTGGACGGCTTCACCAAGGTGACGGTACGGGCCGAGGCCGCTCGACCGGTGATGCTCCGCTGGCACTGCTTCAACCACGTCACACTCGACCCGGAAGCCGTCCAGTTCATCGTGCCCTGGACGGACACGCCCATGGCCGACGTCCTGGGCTTCCGCTACCAGAACACGCGCCCGGTGGGTCACCTGAAGGAGGACGAGCTGGTCTTCGCCGCCCACGTCAACCCCTACTTCCAACTGGGAAACCCCAGTACGGGCATCGAGTTCTCCAAGGAGGACTTCACCGACCGCTGGGCCGGCTACAAGGATTCGGGCACCACCTTGGAGGACGGCACACGGGTGAGCTTCGACAGCGTGCTCACCGGCGAGGGCGAGCAGCTCCGCCCGGCCGACTCCCGTGGCCACCGGCAGCACTTCACCCAGGTCTACCGTCGAGGGGACGGCTACGAGGTCGAGGAGTTCGACATCCGGAATACGACCATCCCGGTCAATCCGGACGAACCGCGCGTGAAAACCTTTTGGTTCCAGCTTACGCCGCCGAAGTTCCCGCGCCAGGAGCTGAACTCGGTGCGCTGCGTGTGGCCGGGTCCCCACCAGATGGTCATGCCCCGCTGGAGCGGAAGGACGGAGGAGTGGTCGCCCCCGTCCGATGAGCAGGTGCGGGTCTGGGCGCAGATGGGCGTCAACCTCATCGTGGGCGGCATCAACTACTTCTCCGGCGACTACAAACAGCCCACGCACCCGGAGAAGGTGCGCCACTTCGTCTCCGAGGTCCACAAGTACGGGATGAAGGTCATCCCCTACGTCACCTTCAGCGACTTCAACTTCTGCGCCCCCGGCTACCAGGAGCACGCCCTGGAGTGGATGACCTCCTCCGGGATCGAGTACAAGAACGAGACCACGCTCATGTGCTGGGGTGCGGAAGGCTGGCGGGAGCACTTCGAGGACCAGATGGAGTGGCTGCTAAGTGAGTTCGACTTCGACGGCCTCTACATCGACCACTGGGGCAACACCCGCATGTGCACCAACGAGCGTCACGGCTGTGGCGGCTACCACGTGCGGGCCGTCACCGAGGGCTACCACGACATCGCCAAGCGGGCCCGGCGTGCCGTGGCCAGGCACACCGACGGCCAGGGCGTCATCCTGCTCAACACGGGTGAGGAGCTGTTCAGCGGGGTGCTCGCCTGGATCGACCTTCGGCTTATGGGCGAGAACTTCGATCCCCGAGAGGCACCCGAACTCACCCTGGCGAGCACGTACAACGCGGAACGTCAGGGGCTCCAAATCCTCACCTACCCCAGCCGGTACGGCAGCGACCAGAGCTTCCTTAACTTTGCCATGGCCTTCACCATGCCCCACCGCATCGCCCCCTCACCTCAGAGCATCGACGATTGGCGGGACAAGGCAGGCGGCTACGGCTGGGATGGCTACAAGCGCTACTGGGACATCCTGCGCTCTTTCCGGGTGAACGAGGCCCGCAAGGTCTCGCCCTTCGAGTCCCAGGGTCTGGTGGAGCTGGCGACGCCCGGGGTCCGTGCCAACGTCTTCATCCGGGACGAATCGGTCCTGCTGGTGCTGGGGGTGGTACCGGTGCGCCCGTTGGAGCTGGAGGACAAGGAGATGGCCCGGATGGGCGATCGGATTCGGCGGAGCATGCTTCGGGCCGGCATCGCCGGCGGGGTCGCCGACGGCATCCTCGCTCAGCTCAAGCCCTTCATGGGACCACCGGCCCCGGCCCGCACCCGCAGGCGACGGGCCACTCGCGGTCGCCGTGTCCGCGACGTGGTCCACGTTCTCGACCCGGCCGCCCTGGGCCTCTCGCCCGACGGCAGGTACCAGGTACAGGACCTGCTGGCGCACCGCTTCGTGGAGGTGGATGACGTTCGCCAAATCCCCGTCACGCTGAATACGATGTGGCCGCAGGCGCTCCTGATCGAGCCGGCGCAGCTCGCGCCCCGCGTGGCCCACTTCACGGGTGCCGACGGCCTGGAGGTGCAACGGACAGAGGAAGGGCTGCACTGCCTGATGGCGGGGTCGCCGGGAGCGCCCGTGGCCCTCTACG
Organism: uncultured Planctomycetota bacterium; assembly: GCA_964536795.1. GTDB lineage: Bacteria > Planctomycetota > DG-23 > CBDVDV01 > CBDVDV01 > CAZIBA01. The sequence goes on from CAZIBA010000337.1 coordinate 2,288, forward strand.
TCGACGCCGGCGGCGATCGCCTGCGCTGCAAGACGAGCGGCCTCAAAGTTCGACGGGTGCGAGGCGGTCTGCTGCGGGTGGCGGGGCGTCTTCCGGAGAGCTGTGAGGTTGACCTGCACTTGCGTCAAAGGAGATGAGGCGGCTGTCGTGAGCCCTGCCTTCGCCAGGCTTTCGACCCGGACGGGTCCCACGGCCCTCGTGCAGAACACCGGGCGGGGCAAGACCCGCCCGGGCACACTTGGGTGCGCCGCCGCCGCTGTGCCACGGCCGGTTCCACCTTCGCCCTTCGGGCTATTGCGGACAGGCTTGCCGGCCTTCAACCTGTAACATGTGCCACGGCCGGTCTTGTCCGGCCGTGCGTGTGCCACGGCCGGTTCCGCTCATACGAGTCGCAAGACCTTCGCCCTTCGAGCTACGGCGGACAGGCTTGCTTGCCCTGAGCTCGCCTGTCCCGAGCACTGTCGAGGGGCCGAAGGGTCCGGCCGTGCTCGACTCAAGCCGGAGAAGACCTCCCCTCCGAAGGGCCCGGTGGGCGGGTGAAAGTGGCCCCGCCACTCAATCCCAGCGGATGCCCCGTTCGTGGAGCCAGTCCTTGAGGTCGCCCGTCTCGGTGTCGAAGAGCGTGTTGTCGTAGTTCCTCTCAAGCTTCCCGATGAGACCGGCCAGGTCCTCCCGTTCCTGAACGAGCTTGCTGACCCTCTCTTCGAAGTCGTCGGTCACAGCGCGCAGCTCGTCCAGACTGACCTTGAGGCCCAGGAGTCCGCACAGGTTTCTGACGGCCGCCTCGATGCAGGCGGGGTTTCTGCCCTGGATGTAGGCCGGTATCTCGGCCACCAGGCTGGCCATGGGCAGCCCTCTCTCCGCAGCAAGCTCGAGCAGCAGTGTGATGAAGCTGGCCGGACCCTCGTAGTTGCTGAAACGGATGCCCTGCTCTTCCAGCTCGGCTTTGAGGGCGGGGTCGGAGACCGTGCTCAGGAGCCAGGGCTCCCTGGTGTGGGGGACGGCGCCGGCCACGCTGCCGATGAAATAGACCATCGACACGCTGCACGTCGAGGCCACGGAGAAGATGCAGTCCGCGTAGTCGTTCCAGTTGAAGTTCGGCTCCTTGCCCTTCAACAGGACCAGGTTGTTTTCCTCACTGTAGTAGAACCTGTTGGTGGGCAGCTCGAAGGACGTTATCAGACCGTCCTCTATCTTGGTGGCGGGCCGGAAGAGGGCCGTCATCTCCATCGACCCGGGGAAGCTGTATATGTAGAAACTACCCGGCTCTATCTCCGCCAGCGTCTCCGCCCCGAGCTCCTTGACCAGCCAGTCGATGGCCCCGGTGGAGACCTCGCCACCGTCCATCCAGCCCGAAAACCCAAGGACCATCCGCGCGTCCTTCAGTCGGGGCCTCGCGTACATCTCGAGCTTGTCTGTTGCCATGACACTCCCTCGGGACCGACCGGACCACCGGTAACGCGCCCGCTTGCCCTACACACGACCTTACCCGTGGGTCGGTGATGCGTCAACGGGCTTCTTGGCAGAGCCAACACCGAGTGTGCGTCAGATTTGTGGGTAAGCAAGTCCCGTAGGGA
>CAZIBA010000338.1:0-3854 GCA_964536795.1 uncultured Planctomycetota bacterium
CACCCGAGCGCCCGCCTGCTGGGCCACCTGAAGGACGGTGAGACCGATACAGCCCGCACCCAGGACCACGACCGTCTCCCCGGGTCCGACCCGAGCCAGGTCCACCGCGTGGACGGCCACGGCCAGCGGTTCCACCATGGCCCCCTCGGCGAAGCCCACGCCTTCAGGCAAGCGGTAGAGGTTGTCCGGCCTGGCAACGAAGAACTCCGCATACCCACCGTCGGTGGGAGGGGTCCCGGAGAAGTCCACCGTCGGGCAGATGTGGAGGAGCCCCTGTTGGCAGAAATGACAATGGCCGCAGGGCACGGTGGGGTCCACGGCCACCCGGTCGCCGGGTTCCCAGCCGGTGACTGAAGCTCCCACCTCGGCCAGCTCACCGGAGAACTCGTGACCAAGGACCAGAGGGTCGGTCACGATCCGGTCGCCGATTCGGCCGTCACGATAGTAATGCACGTCCGACCCACACACCCCCACCGCCTGCACCCGTACCAAGACCTCGTCGTCAGTGATGCTGGGGACCGGTCGCTCTTCCAGGTGCATCGTGCGTGGTGAGGTGAGCACCACCGCGCGCATGGTCACGGGGCTTGCACTGCCGTTGTCCATCCTCAGAACTCCGTAGTTCCGGAGAAGCGGAAGCTGTGAAGCTTCATGGCCGGGGCCAGGACGGGCCCCTCCACCAGCCGACGCTCCCGGGAGACGGCTTCAATCCCTGCAAACGCCCCCAGGGCGCTCTGGGTGAAGCGGAAGTTTTTCAGTGGCTTACTGACCTTGCCGTCCTCGATGAGGAAGGTGCCGTCGCGGGTCATTCCGGTGAGCACGGCCTGCATCCGCTCGGCCACGTTGGTGTAGTGGAAGCGGGTTACCAGCACGCCCCGCTCCGTGCCGGCGATCATCTCCTCCAGCGACGACTCACCAGGGGCCACAAAGAGGTTGATAGGCATGGGGCCGGCCGTGGAGCCCGGCCCCAGGGCGTGGCCCGTGGAGACCACCCCGTCCTTGCGAGCTGTGGCGGTGTCGTAGACGATTCCCCGGGCCACCCCCTCCTCGATGAGCGTTACCTTCTGCTTGGGCACGCCCTCGAAGTCGAAGGGAAGGGGGAGGCCGGCCGGGTCCCAGCCGTCGTCCCAGACGGTGAGGTGCTCACCGGTGACCCGCTGCCCCAACTTGCCCGAGACGAAGGACCGCCCCTCCTGAACCGTCTTGGCACCGAAGCCCAGGTAGGCCATGAAGGAAACCAGCTCGGCCACCGCGTCCGGCTCCAGGATGGTCACGTACTCCCCGGCGGGAAGGTCGATGGGGTCCTGGTTGGCCAGGCACTTGCCGAGGGCCCGTTCGGTGGCCTCCTGGACGGCCAGCTCCCCGGGGTAGCGCCCGGCGCCGTAGGCGAAGCCGGTCCCCGTCCCTTTGGTCAGCACCAGGTTGAGCTCGGCCTCGGACAGTGCGGTCACCAGGGCCACGCCCAGGCTGTTGACGACGGCCAGCACGCTCACCCCGTCGGAGACGGCGCCCGCAGCTTCCACCTCGGAGCCCGCTGCCCGGTCCACGATGCTCTTGACCACCTGGGCCCGCGCTTCTGGTTCCCAGCGGGCCCGGTCAAGGTCGCACGCAGGCAGTTCCTCGGGGAGCGGGACGGGCTGGGCCAGAACGGCGCCCTCCGAAGGCTTCTCCAGGGTCCGGGCCACCTCGGCGGCCTCCTCCAAGGCGCGCTTCAGGGAGTCCGGGTCCAGGGCATTGGTGCTGGCCACGCCTGCCCGGTCGCCCACGATGACCTTGGCCGTCACGCCGACGTTCTCGGTGGCCACGTTCTGGTGGATGTGGTTGGCCGTGAAGCGGGTGAGGGCCCCGCTACCGGCGTGGGCCAGGAGCAGTGCCCCGTCTCCCGGAGCTGACTTGAGCGCCGACTGAAGGCGCTCGGCGAGTTGGTCTTCGCTGATCACTTGATGACTCCCACCTGAACGTTCCGGAACCGGGCCGGGGCGGTGCCGTGACCCACGTGGGCGGTCTGGCCGGGCTCGCCCTTTCCACAGTTGGGGGTGCCCCACATGTGCCAGTGCGGCTGGCTGCAGATGGCGTCACAGGAGCCCCAGAACTCGGGCGTGATGCCGGTGTAGGTGGGGTTCTTGTACATCACCCCTAACTTCCCGCCCTTGATCTCCCAAGCCGCCTCCGTTCCGAACTGGAAGTTGAGCCGGTGGTCGTCGATGGACCAACTCCGGTTGGTGGCCAGGAACAGGCCGCCCTCGGTGTCGGCGATGAGGTCCTCCGGGTCCCACTCTCCCGGAAGCAGGTTGACGTTGGTCATGCGGACGAGCGGGATGTTGCTCCAACCGTCGGCCCGCATGGCCCCGTTGCTCCGACGACCGACCACCGGCGCTGTCTCCCGGCTCATCAGGTAGCCGACGAATCGGCCGTCTTTGATGATGTCGCTCTTCTGCGCGGGTACCCCCTCGTCGTCGTAGCCAAAGCTGCCCAGGCCGCCTGGAACGGTGGCGTCGGCCACCACGTTGACGATGTCGGAGCCGTACTTGAGGGTGTTGAGCTTGTCCAGGGTCAGAAAGGACGTGCCCGCGTAGCTCGCCTCCGTGCCCAGGACGCGGTCCAGCTCGATGGGGTGACCGATGGACTCGTGCACCTGCAGCGCCAACTGACCCCCGTCGATGACGATGTCCCTCCGACCCGAAGGACACTGGGGGGCCGAGAGCAGCGCCGCGGCCTCCTCGGCCACCCGCTCGGCGTGCGCGACCACGTCGAGGGCGTCGAAATACTCGTAGCCGGCGGTGGCGAAGTTGCCCCGGAAGGAGTTGGGGTAGGAGCGCACCTGGGTGTCGTTCTCGGTCACGGCGGTGGCGGCGATGCCTCCGCCGGCCTCGACGATGTGCTGGTCGATGCGGGTCCCCTCGGTGGAGGCGAAGAGCTTGTGGGTGTCGTAGGCCGTGAAGAAGGCCTGGGACACGCGGACCTCAGGCCTCATCATCAGCTCACTGGCCCGCACGAGCACGTTCAGCTTCTCGGTCAGGGGGACGGCAAAGGGGTCCCGCTGGTGGGGGGTTTCGTAGGAAGCAGTGGTCGGCTCCAGCTCAGCCAGCGCCACCCGACCCTCCCGCACCAGCCCCGAGGCCCGGGCCACCTTGACGGCCAAACGCGCCGTCCGGAGCACGTCCTCGCGCTCCAGCGACCCCACGGCGGCAAAGCCCCAGCACCCGTCCACCACGACCCGGATGCCCACGCCCGAGCTGTTGCGTCGGCTGATGCTTTCGGGCGAGCCGTTTCGCACCTCGGCCGACTCGCTTTTGGCCAGCACCACGCGCAGGTCCCCGTAGTCAACGCCTGCCAGTTCCAGTTGCTCCAGCGCCGCTTCGGCAAGCTCTTTCATCTGCCCTTCTCCGGTCCTTGCGGTTCGACGGGCCCACCCCCCGAGCAGCATCGCAGGGGACGCCCACCACGCCGCTTATCAGCAGCCACACCCACTCGACGACCAAGTAGGACTGTACCACCAATCCCCCTACTCGTCAACCCGCTCGGGGTGGGCTTTGACGTTGACAGCGGGGGAGGGGGGCGGTAGGGTGTCGGCGTGTCAGGGGTTGGTTGTGTGTGGTTGGTGTTGGAGGGATTGTTTCCTTCATCTGGGAGGGACGCCGTGAGGTGGCCCAGGGCTGTGGGGATCCTTCTGCTGGCGATGGTGTGGACGGGATGTCAGGGGTCGGGCTTCCTGGCGGTCGGTAAGCCGAAGCCCTACGAGGGGAGTCTCATCGAGCTCTTCCGTGACATCCGCGAGCGGCACCGGGCCGTCCGGAGCTGTCAGTTGGAGTTCGAGGTCAAGGTGACCGAGGAAGGCAAGACCCGGGTGCGGAAGG
>CAZIBA010000339.1:0-3850 GCA_964536795.1 uncultured Planctomycetota bacterium
GCCCACGCCGCCCCGCCCAGAGCGCCGGCCGCCAAAGCCACCAGCGGGTGGACGCCACCAGGGAGAGACACGTAGATGCCCACCAGGACCGCAGCCAGCCCACCCACGTAAAGCTGCCCTTCGCCACCGATGTTGAAAAGGCCGGCACGGAAAGGCACCAGGAAGGCCAAGCCCACCAGGATGAGCACCCCCGCCAGCGCCAGCGTGGTGACCAGTGAGGAGGCCGAGCCGAACGCGCCACTTGCCCAAGCCCCAAAGAACCGTGACAACGGGGCACCGGCACCCGCCACCACAAGAAGCACCACGATCCCCACCAGCACCAGGGCAACGGCCAGCCAGCGTCCTCGATGGCTCCGTCGCTCACCTGCCGGCATCTTCCACCCCCACACCGGCCATCAGGTCGGCCAACCGTTCCCGGGACAGCTCGTCCCGCGGGAAGGGACCGACGACGCGGCCGTCGTAGAGCACGGCCACCCGGTCGCTCACCGCCAGGAGCTCGTCCACGTCGTAGGAGATGAGCACCACCCCTCGACCCTCCTCCACTTCCCGCCGAAGCGCCCTCCGCACCCAGCGGGCAGCTCCCACGTCCAGCCCCGCCGTCGGCTGCTCGGCCAGGAGCAACTGGTGGGGCTTGGCCAGGGCCCGGGCCACCACCAGGCGCTGCCCCATCCCGCCGGAGAGGGTACTCGTCGGTGCGTCCAGGGCTACGGCCAGACCGGCTTCTGAGGTAACCCGCCGGGCCAGTTCGCGGACCCGCAGGCGGGGAAGCCAGCCGGCGCGGGACAGCCCACCCCGGCGCTGGTGGCCCAGGAGACAGCTCTCCTGGACCGTCATTGCCGGCACCAGACCCCGTCGGCGCACCTGGCCGGGGACCTGGGCCATGACCTCCCGACGCCTGGCCCGCTCGAGGCGACCCCGGTAGCGTCGTCCGACCAGTACCACCTCACCGTCGAAACGCGGCCCCAGCCCCAGAAGGAGCTCGACCAGCTCCTGCTGACCGTTCCCGGCCACACCGGCCACGCCCAGCACCTCACCGGCCAGGACCGAGAACGTTGCCTTCCGCAGTCGACCGTGGGGGAGGCTCACGCCGTCAAGCTCCAGGACGACCTGCGCCCTCGAGGCGCCTGGCTCTGTCCCGGTCGGGACCGACCGGCCCCCCGGCGCCGGTCGCCGGCACAGCGGAACGGGTTCGGTCCGGTCCGCCGGGCCGTCGCCGACCATCAGCCTGGCGATTTCGGCCTCAGAGGCCTGGCCGCGGGCGAAGTCCCCCACGACCCGGCCGCGGCGAAGGACGGTGATGCGGTCGGCGACGGCCGTCACCTCGGGCAGTTTGTGGCTGATGAAGGCCACGGCCCGGCCCTGGTCGGCCTGTCGGCGGATGAAGAGGAGCAGGCGCTCGGTTTCCCGGGGCCCGATGAAGGCGGTGGGCTCATCCAGTACCAGAACCCGGGCGCGGGCGGTGAACGCTCTGGCGATGGCCACCCACTGTCGCCGGGGGCCGTCAAGCTCACCCACCAACTCGTCGGGGTCGAGGGCGAGGTGGAAGTCACTGGCGAGTCCAGTGAGGCGCCGGCGCGCAGTCCCCGGGTCGAAGCCCCCCTCCCCCGCTGCCAGGAGGACGTTCTCCAGGACGGTGAGGGCGTCGATGAGCATCAGGTGCTGGTGGACCATACCGATGCCGGCCCGGCGGGCCCGCGACGAGTCCCAGTCGGGCTGGGCCTCCCCCTGGAAGATGATCCGACCCGAGTCGGGACGCAGGAAACCAGCCAGGATGCGCATCAAGGTGGTTTTCCCGGCCCCGTTCTCTCCGACCAGGGCGTGGACCTGACCGGCACGCAGGTCGAAACCGACGCCGTCGTTGGCCAGGACGGGACCGAATCGGCAGCTGATGTCCTGGAGTGAAACCAGGGGTTCGACGGTCTGCTCGCTTGTGCCGGGCACGGGCCTACTCGGTGAGCTCGGGGGGGTGAAAGGAATCCAGCTCCCCGTCGGTGACGGGAACGGTGATGGTCTCCTCAGCCAGGCCCTTCTTGACCCGTTCCAGCAGGGCCAGCTCCTGCTGGCTGAAGAGCTGGCGGGTATGCTTCATCTCGGAGAGGCCGATGCCCCCGTCCTTCATCCCCAATACACGGTGACCGGGCTTGAATGCCCCTTCGGAGATCTCCTCCAGGGCGGTGAGGACGGCCACGTCGATGCGCTTCAGGGTGCTGGCCAGGATACGGCCGGGCAGACGGTCGTCGATGTCCAGGTCCTCGGCGACGATGTAGAAGTCCTGGCGCTGGCGGGCCAGATCGAGGACGCCCACCCCGGTGTTGCCGGCGGCCTTGAAGATGACGTCGCACCCCTGGGCCAGCAGGGCCTCACCCAGGGACCTGCCTTTGACCGGGTCGTTGAAGGTGCCGGCGTAGAGGACCTTGCAGGCCACGTCCTTGTGCGCGTTTCTGGCCACGGTAAGGACGCCGGCGATAAAGCCGTTGAGGAAGGCCTTGACCGGAGGGATCTTGCGACCGGCCACCACACCCACGGCGCCCTTGCTGCGCAGGGCAGCCACCACCCCGGCCAGGAAGCCTGCCTGCTCGCTCTTGAAGTCGAAACAGAGGACGTTGTCACCCGGGACGTTGCCTTCGATGTGAATGAAGTGGGTGTCGGGGTGGGCGGGGGCCACCCGGCCCACGGCATCGACCAGGAGAAAGCCGACGGAAACCACCACCCGAGCACGCTGGGCCGCGTAGTTGAGGTTGGAGACGTACTCGCTCTGAAAGCGGCTTTCGATGATGTCCTTCTTTATGCCCAGCTCGCGCTCGGCCTGGAGGATGCCCTGCCAGGCGACGTCGTTGAAGCCCTGGTCGCCCCGACCGGCCTCGTCGGTAACCATGATGACGGAGAGGGCCTCCCCGGCAGCTCTTAGGCCCCCGCTGGCGGCCAAGACCCCCGTCAGCACACACGCGCTCACTGCCCTCCAACCCATGGCTGACGTCTCCCTTCCCTCAGAGACCACCGCCTCGCCCACAGCCACCAGCATTATAGGTCCCGGTGGCAGGAACCGGCAAGGCCCTCTCCCCGGGCGTCGGCGGCGTCCCGCGGCAGGACCTCCGGAGGGCGTGACGTGCCGCGCGTGGGGGTGGGGAAAAATGTGAGAACCTTATTGACTTCGAGCTCACTTAACCCTATAGAGTTGTTGCGGTGAAGCTACGGAAGGAAACCGTCGAGCTGGGGCAGCCGAAGCAGAAGGGAGGTGATGAGGAAGCCGGGCGAACACCGACCCCAGCAGACGATTCTCGGCAGGTAGGCGTCGCCGCGGGAAGCTCAGAGGAGCGCCGGTCGGCGGAGCAGCGGGTTAAGGGAAAGGAGCAGGCAATGCGGTGGCAGTGGATGGTAGTTTTGCTGGTAGCTGGGCTGTTGGTGGCCGGATGTGATACGGGCAAGAAGGCCGTGCCGAAGCCGCCCGCACCCGTGACGCGCGCGACGGCGGCGGCGGCTCTGGCCGCTGCTGACAGCGCCATAGCGGACCTGGAGAAGGCGCTCGAGGCCAAAGACCTCGAGGCTGCCCGGGCGGCGGCCTGGAAGGTGGGCGATGAGGTCGGTGCGGTAGGCTCCTTCATCACCAAGAAAGACGAGACGGCCCGCGATGCCCAGAAGGAGGGGGAAGGGCCCCCGCCACTACTGATGGAGAAGTTTGTCGGCGCCCTCAATGGCACCGCCGAACTGCAGCAAGCTCTGTCTCCTGTGGAGACCGACGTGCCCAAGGCCAAGGCAGCCCTGGCCGAGATCAAGAAGGCCGTCGACGCTGTACGGGGCGACCTCGCGGACTGACAATGCCAACGAGGACCGCTTGGTCCCGAGAGGCACA
>CAZIBA010000340.1:0-3847 GCA_964536795.1 uncultured Planctomycetota bacterium
CCCGACTGGAGAAGATCGTGGTGAACATGGGGATCGGCCGGGCCGTGGACGAGCGTCGTCGGATCGAGCTGGCCGTGGAGGAGCTGGCTGTAATCGCCGGGCAGCGGCCCGTGGTGACCCGAGCCCGTCAGGCCGTTTCGGGCTTCAAGCTCCGCAAGGGCGACCCGGTCGGCTGCAAGGTGACGCTTCGTGGTTGGCGGATGTACGAGTTCCAGGACCGGCTGCTCAGTGTGGCCCTGCCTCGGGTGCGCGACTTCCGGGGACTGCCGGATACCGCTTTCGACGAGGCCGGCAACTACACCCTGGGCCTGACCGAGCAGAGCGTCTTCCCCGAGGTGAATCTGGACAAGGTGGAGTACACTCAAGGAATGCACATCACCGTGGTCATTGGCAGCTCCTCCCCCGAGAGGTCGCGGGAGCTGTTGCGCTTGTTCGGTGTGCCTTTCCGCCGGGCGGAGGAGGAACGGGGACGGTAGGTGCCTGTGGGCGCGTACCAGGAGACGTCCGAGAGACAAGATGACGCGAAAAGCTCTGGTCGAGAAGTGGAAACGGGAATCCAAGTTCTCCACCCGGACGCACAACCGCTGTCGGCTCTGTGGTCGGCCGCGGGGCTACATGCGCAAGTTCGGCATCTGCCGAATCTGCTTCCGGGAGCTGGCCAGTGACGGCCTTATCCCGGGCGTGCGCAAGGCCAGTTGGTAAATCGGCCTGACCCGTCCGGGGGAGACTTGAGGGAGGAGCCTGAACGCTGATGGTGATGACAGATCCGATTGCCGACCTGCTGACGCGTATCCGCAACGCTCTGATGCGCGGCCACACCACGGTCAACGTGCCGGCCAGCAAGATCAAGGAGGGCATCCTCACCGTCCTCAAGCGGGAGGGATACATCGAGGACTACCGCGTGGTGGAGATGGAGCCACAGAACGTCCTCCGTGTCTACCTCAAGTGGGGGCCGCACGGTGAGCAGGTCATACAGAAGATCCGACGGGAGAGCAAGCCCGGCCGACGTGTCTACCGGAAGGTGACGGAGGTCCGACCGGTGCTCCGGGGCATCGGGGTGGGTATCTACTCCACGCCCCAGGGCATACTCTCGGACCGGGAATGTCGAGGCCGGCGCGTCGGTGGTGAGTTGCTCTGCACTGTCTGGTAGGAGACTGCTGAGGTGAGTCGTGTGGGAAGGAAGCCGGTGAGCTTGCCGGCCGGGGTGTCGGTGAAGGTGGCCGGCGGCCGGGTGCTGGTGAGCGGGCCCAAGGGGGAGCTCAGCCTGGAGGTGAATCCGGCGCTCACCGTCGCCCTGGACGAGGAGACCCGCCTGCTGCGGGTCGAGCGGAGCAGTGACCAGAAGTTCCAGCGGGCCATCCACGGGACCACCCGCAGCCTCATCGCCAACATGGTCATCGGGGTGACCGACGGCTACCAGAAGGTGCTGGAGGTGCACGGGGTGGGCTACCGGGCACGTGTGGAAGAGGGCGAGCTTGTCCTTCAGGTGGGCTACAGCCACCCGGTGCACCTGCCCGTGCCCGGGGGTCTGGAGGTGACGGCCGAGCAGATCCGCCGGGCCGGTGAAGGGCGAGGTGGCAGCGCCGTCATCCAGGTCATCACCGTCTCCGGGATCGACAAGCAACTGGTGGGTGAGTTCGCCGCCGAGGTCCGACGGGTGAAGAAGCCCGAGCCTTACCTGGGTAAAGGCATCCGCTACCAGGGCGAGCAGATCCGCCGCAAGCTCGGCAAGTCCTTCGTCAGCACCGGTTAGACGCCGGTGATTGAGTGAGGAAAGCGATACGGCTGCTATGGACGCAAAGGGAAAGCTGGAGCGACGACGACGACGGCACTGGCGGGTCCGCCGACACGTCGCCGGGACGCCGGAGCGGCCCCGGCTCTGTGTTTTCCGGAGTCACAAGCATATCGCCGCTCAGCTCATCGACGACTCGGAGGGACGGACGCTGCTGGGTGTGAGCACCCTGTCGCCAACGGCCCGCGAGGGCCTGAGCCACGGTGGGAACGTCGAGGCCGCCCGGGCCGTGGGCGCCCGACTGGCCGAACTGGCCAAGGAAAGGGGCATCACCAAGGTCGTCTTCGACCGGGCGGGCTACCAGTACCACGGTCGGGTCAAGGCCCTGGCCGAAGCCGCCCGTTCCGGAGGACTGCAGTTTTAGTCAGGCGCTGTGGGAGGATGGAGTGAGCGAGCAACGCGGTTCAGAGGAACTGGTGGAGATCGTCCTGCGGGACGGCATCAAGCGGGTCTCCAGCGTGAACAAGGGTGGTCGCACCATGTCCTTCAGCGCCATCGTCGTCGTCGGCGACAAGCGGGGGCGGGTCGGTCTGGGGTTCGGCAAGGCCCGTCAGGTGCCCATGGCCGTGGAGAAGGCCACCAAGGAAGCCCGGCGGGACCTGATCAGCGTCCCCGTCGTTGGCACCACGGTTCCTCATCAGGTGATCGGTGCGTTTCTGGCCTCCAAGGTGTTGCTTCGTCCGGCCGCCCCGGGCACCGGGGTGATCGCCGGGGCCACGGTCCGGGCCGTGATGGAAGCTGCGGGCATCCAGGACGTCTTGACCAAGAGCTTTGGGAGCAATACGCCCATCAACCTGGTCAAAGCCGCCTTCGACGCCCTCAAGAAGCTGCGGACCAAGGAGCAAGTGGCCGAACTCAGGGGAGTGTCTCTCTGATGCGGCTCAACGACGTCAAGAAGGCCGACCTGGGGCGCCGGCGGAAGAGACGGGTGGGTCGGGGTTCTGGTTCTGGTCGGGGCAAGACCAGTGGCCGAGGCCAGAAGGGCTTCGGCGCTCGCACCGGCTCCGGTGGCAAAGCCCACTTCGAAGGTGGGGGCACCCCCATCAGTCGACGCTTCCCCAAGCGGGGGTTCAACAACCCCTTCGGCAAGACCTACACGGTAGTCAACGTGGGCGACCTGGAGCGCTTCGAGGCCAACTCCATCGTCACCGTGGAAAGACTGCGCCAGGCTCGTCTCATCAGCCGGGTGGGTGACGGCGTGAAGGTCCTGGGCGACGGGGAACTCAGCAGACCCCTGATGGTCCAGGCCCACAAGTTCAGCCGCTCCGCCGTTGAGAAGATCCAGGCTGCCGGGGGGTCGATCCAGGAACTGGCATGATCGATGCGTTCGTCAATATCTTCCGGATCCGGGAACTTCGTCGAAGCGTCCTGATCACTCTGGGCATCCTGGCCGTCTACCGGCTGGGGATGTACCTCCCGGTCCCCGGGGTGGACACCAGCTTCATCGACCAGTTCATGGAGAAGATGAAGGAGCAGCCCCTGGGGCAGGTGCTGGGTATGGTGAGCCTGCTCTCGGGAGCCAACTGGTTGCGGCTGAGCGTTTTCAGCCTGGGCATTATGCCCTACATCAGCGCCACCATCATCTTTCAGTTGCTGCTCACGGTCAGTCCCACGCTGGAGAGGCTGCACAAGGAGGGAGAGAGTGGGCGACGGAAGATCCGACAGTACGAGCGACTGGCCACTGTGGGCATCTGCATCTTGCAGGCCTCGATGATGGTGTCGATGTTCCTGAACGCCGTCGGCGGCGAGCGCACGATGGGCTTTTTCCTGGGGGCCGTGCTCACCATGACCGCCGGAGGCATCTTCCTGATGTGGCTGGGCGACCAGATCACCGCCTTCGGGGTGGGCAACGGCATCAGCCTCATCATTATGGCCGGCATCGTGGCCAATCTGCCGGTGGCCGTGCAGAGCATCTACATCAACGTCACACAAGGTCAGTTGCACCATATCACGGCCTTCCTGCTGGCCTTCGGCTTCGTTGCCGTCATCTTCGCCATCATCCTGGTGACCCAGGGCCAACGGCGCATCCCCATGCAGCAGGCCAAGCACGTGCGG
>CAZIBA010000341.1:0-3847 GCA_964536795.1 uncultured Planctomycetota bacterium
CCAGGGCCGCAGCTCCCCCCAGCCCGGCCAGCATCCCGGCCGCCAGCACCGTCTCGTGGAGCCCGCTCTTGGTGCCCTTGTCGTAGTAGCGGTCCAGGCCGTAGAAAACACTGGCCACGTAGGGTCCGGTCACACCCAGGCCAAACAGCCCCAGCCCCAGGCCCAGTGACGCCGCACCCCGGGCCTGCCAGATGCACAAGAGCCCGACGGCCCCGAGGAGTTGGCTGACCATCAGGGGTCCGCGGCGGTACGCCCACCCCGTCCACCCCCGCCAGAGGAGAAAGCCGACCACCCAACTGCCGTAGAAGGCGGCCTGGAGCATCCCCAGGACGTGGGTGCTCAGACTCAGGTGCTCCACGGCCAAGTCCTGGAGCAGAAAGCGCACCATTCCCACCCCACACCAGGCGACGAAGTTGGCCAGCCAGCCAGCCAGGAGAAACCGTCGGCTCCGGTGGGAGGGTGGGGTGGCGAAGCCTCGTCGGCGGAGCTCCGCCAGTTGCTCGTGGCTCAGGGCCGGCCGCAGTGCGATGAAGGCCAGGGTGACCACGGTCAGCAGCAACCCGAGGATTATGGGACCCTGCAGGCCGAGCTCGCGTCGGCCATCGCCCATCCAGAACTCCAGGACGGCCGAGCCCAGCGCCCCCAGGGTCAACCCGGCGCTGAAAGCCACGTTGTAGGAGCCGATGTCCCGTACCAGCGCCGGACCCGTCACCTCCTCGCCCACCCAGGCCTCGATGACGGGCCAGTAGAGGGCGTTGGCCACCCCAACGAGGAAGGCCACGGTGTAAAGGGCCGGCAGGCTGCCGATCTTGCCCAGACCGAGGAAGACGACCATCATCGAGGCCGTGGACACCAGCAGGAGGTTTTTGCGGCCCAGCCAGTCGCTCAGTCGCCCGAAGAGGGTGTTGAAGAGTATACGGGCCACGAGAAGCGTCACCCCGAGGAGCCCCTGGAGACCGGGCTCCTCGGTCAGCCTCAAGGCCAACACGGGGCCCACGAAGAGGAACACCCCGAAACACAGGTCCATAAGCAACGCGGCCAGGTACACCAGCCGCTTGGTGCGCCGGTGGGCCTGGAGCTCCTGGTCGGTGAGATTGCTGGGTACGGTCATCAGTGGTCGTCGGGGTAGTAGGGCTCGATGTGGATGACGGCGTCGCTCACGTGCTCCTCGGAGGCCAGCAACGTGTCCCGGACCCTCCGGGCCACGTCGTGTCCCTCCTCAACCGACATCTGCGGGTCCACCTCCACGTGGAGCTCCACCAGGAGGCCCAGACCGCTGCGTCGTCCGCGGACGGCCTCCACGTCCCGCACCCCCGAAGCCGAGCGGGCCACGTCCCTGAGCCGGTCGGCGGCGTCTTCGTCAAGACCCGCGTCCAGGAGTTCGGGGAGGGTCTGTCTCAGCACGCCGACGGCCACGTAGGCAATGAAGCCGGCCACCACCAGCGCGGCCAGGGGGTCCAGGAGCACCCAGCGCCCGCCTGCGAGGATGGCTCCTCCGGCCCCGACGAAGACGGGGATGGAGCTGAGAGCGTCGCTGCGGTGGTGCCAGGCGTCGGCCAGCACGGCTTGGGAACCGGTCGTCCGGCTGACCCGCTGTTTGTAGCGGTACAGGAGCTCCTTCACCAGGACGCTGGCGGCCGCAGCTACCAGCACCAGCCAATGGGGGGGCCGATGCAGGTGGGGAGGCTGCCGCAACTCCCTCACCGCGCCCCAGGCGATGCCGACCACCACCGCGAAGAGGGCCACGGCCACCAGGCGGGCGGCGACGCCCTCGGCCCGGCCGTGACCGTAGGGGTGGGCCCGGTCGGGTGGTTTCCTGGCGACCATCAGTCCCACCCACACAGCGAGCGAGCTGGCCAGGTCGCTCAGGGTGTGTAGCCCGTCGGCCACCAGGGCGGCGCTGCGACCCCACCAACCCACCGCCACCTTGGCAACCCCCAGGACCAGCATCACCCCGGCCCCGACCAGTGTGGCGTGGGAGGCTTCCCGGTAGTGACGTTGGAGGTCGTGGGACATAGTGGACCGCCGAAAAAACCACCCCTCGACAGGCTCGGACTGGCCTGAGCTTGTCATAGGCCACAGCGAATGGCAAGCACCGCATCCGGCAAGGGGCGGGAGAGCTCTCCCTGTGCTACGCCTTCCCCTGAGCTGAGTCCTGGGACTCGGTAGGTTGGGATGTGGGGTAGGCATCCTGGGGAGGTGGGGTGACGGGGGCCGCGGGCCGTTGGAGCTCCTTCCTCTCCCCGGCGCCTTCTATCTCGTCCTCGATGTCGTGGATGCCCTTGCGGAACTCGGTGATGGACCGTCCCAGGGAGCGGGCCAGCTCGGGCAGCCGACGGCCGAAGATCAAGAGCGCCACCACCAGCACGATGAGCAGCTCGGTGGTACCCACATTCCCGATGAAGGCCAGCATGGTCGTCATCTCTCGTCACTCCTGAGGGAGTTCCCTGCCGGACAGATGCGTTCAGTCCGCCGCAACTCGTCCTCTGCAATCCCATTATCGCACACCCTCATTATCCGTCCACCCACCGGGCTGTCAAAGGAAAACCGCCCGACGCCCGGAAGCCGGTCTGTGCCTGGCCGCGGAACCCCCAGGGGCTGCTCGGAAGCGGCCTGGTCACCAGCCGATCAGGTTCTGTCGTCGGCCGCTTCCGAGACGCTGCGGTGGCGGCGGAGGAGGGTGATGAGGCGGTCGAGGTCGGGGGGACAGGGGGCGCCAAGGGTGAGCTTCTTCCTGAGCTTCGGGTGAAAGAAAACGAGCTCCTCGGCGTGGAGGGCGTGGCGGTCGATGAGGGGCTCGTCCTCGGGAAGCTCGCCGGCGCCGATGTCGCGGGCCAGGGGGCGAGGGCCGCCGTAGATGAGGTCGCCCACCAGGGGGTGGCCGATGGCCGAGAGGTGCACCCGAATCTGGTGGGTCCGACCCGTCCTGGGGTGGGCCCGGAGGAAGGTGTAACCCCGGAAGCGCTCGACGACCTCGTAGAAGGTGGAAGCCTCCTTGCCGTCCTCCTTGCGCACGGTCACCCGCAGGCGGTCCCTGTGATGGGGCCCCTGGGGAAGCTCGATGTAGTCCGAGTCGAAGTTCACCTCCCCGCGCACCACGGCCACGTAGGTCTTCTCCACCCGACGGTGCTCGAACTGACGGGCCAGGTGCCGGTGGGTGAACTCCTCCTTGGCCATCACGATGACCCCGGAGGTGTCCTTGTCCAGGCGATGGACGATGCCCGGACGGTCGCTGGCGCTGCCCGCGGACAGCTCCTGACCCTCTTCCACGGTCACGTGGTGGAGGACGCCCTGGATGAGGGTGCCGTGCAGGTGTCCGGGGGCCGGGTGGACGACTACGCCGGCCGGCTTATTGAGGGCGATGAGGTACTGGTCCTCGTAGATGATGTCCAGTGCCATAGGCTCGGGCTGGAGGGTCGAGTCGGGCTCGGGCTCGACCAGTAGGGTGATCCGGTCGCCCTTCTGGACCAGGTAGCTGGGTTTGGTGGGCTGGGCGTTGACCAGGGCGTAACCGTCGCGGATGAGTCGCTGCCAGTAGGTGCGGGAGCGCTGGGGGAAGCGGGCGGCCAGGTAGGTGTCCAGCCGTCGGCGTCGATAGTCCCTCTTGATGGTGACGTCGAGCTGCTCGCGCTCCGGTTCGGTCTCCGGGCTGTGGTTCGGTCCGTTGGCCGCCACGTCTTCTGATGTTTCCATACGGGTCTCAGCTCTCCTCTACTCAACTGCCGCGCTGCCCGGGTGCAGCGTACGTGTGATTGTAGCGCTTACAGGTGCGCCTTGGCAGGGCCGTCGTGCAACAGCTCTCGCTCCTCAGTCGCCCCAGAAGAGGCCGTGGCCGCCTTCGGGGAAG
>CAZIBA010000342.1:0-3832 GCA_964536795.1 uncultured Planctomycetota bacterium
GGAGGCCGCCTCCAAGACCAGTGACGACGCTGGTGATGGGACCACCACGGCTACCGTGCTGGCCGAGGCCATCTTCCGTGAGGGCCTGAAGAACGTTGCCGCCGGCGCCGACCCCATGGCACTCACCCGGGGCATTCACGCCGCCGTCGCTGCCCTGGTCGAGAAGCTGGGCAAGATGAGCAGCCCCGTGCCCATCGACGACACCGCTCGTATTGCCCGGGTAGCCGAGGTGGCCGCCAACAACGACGCCGAGGTGGGTCGCCTCATCGCCGACGCCTACCGTCGGGTGGGCAAAGACGGAGTCATCACCGTGGAGGAGGGCAAGTCGCTGGACACCTCCGTGGAGGTGGTGGAGGGGATGCAGTTCGACCGGGGCTACCTTTCCCCGCACTTCATCACCGATTACGACTCCATGCTCTGTGAGCTGGAGAACCCCCTCATCCTCATCCACGAGGAGAAACTGTCCGGCGTCAAGGGTCTGGTGTCCCTGCTGGAGAAGTTCGCTCAGGCCAAGCGGCCACTGTTGGTCATCGCCGAGGACGTCGAGGGCGAGGCCCTGGCCCTGCTGGTGGTGAACAAGCTCCGGGGCGTGGTCCAGTGCTGTGCCGTCAAGGCCCCGGGTTACGGTGAGCGCCGGAAGGCCATGCTTGAGGACGTTGCCATTCTGTCTGGTGGTCAGGCCTACTTCAAGGATTTGGGCGTGGAGTTGGAGAACGTTTCCCTGGCCGACCTGGGCACGGCCAAGCGGGTGCGCATCGATGGCGACACCACCACCATCGTCGAGGGGGCCGGTGAGACGGCTGCCATCGAGGCCCGCTGCGTGCAGATCCGTCGACAGAAGGAAGAGACCACCTCCGACTACGACCGGGAGAAGCTGGAGGAGCGACTGGCCAAGCTGGCCGGCGGCGTGGCCGAGGTGAAGATCGGCGGGGCCACCGAGACCGAGGTCAAGGAGCGAAAGGCCCGGATCGACGACGCCCTGCACGCCACCCGTGCCGCCCTGGAGGAAGGCATCCTCCCGGGGGGCGGGGTCGCCCTTATCCGCGCTGCCGAGGTCCTGGAGACCCTGGAGCTGGAGGGTGACGAAGCCACGGGCGCCGACATCGTCCGTCGGGCCCTCACGGCCCCCTTGCGCCAGATCGCCGATAACGCCGGGCTGGAGGGTGAAGTGGTGGTCCGCAAAGTGGCTGCCGGCAAGGGTGCTTTTGGTTTCGACGCAGTCAAGCTGGCCTACGGTGACCTGATGGAGGCCGGGGTGAGTGACCCGACCAAGGTGACCCGCGCGGCGCTCCAGAACGGCGCCTCGGTGGCCTGCCTGCTGCTGACCACCAACGCCCTGGTGGCTACTATGCCCGAGGAGGAAGAGGACGGCGCCCCGGGTATGCCCCCCGGTGGTGGGATGCCCGGTGGCATGGGCGGGATGCCCGGTGGCATGGGCGGAATGCCGGGCGGGTTCTGAGCTGGTGTAGGCGCAGGACGACACCAGGTGAGCAGTGTTCCCGAGGAGGACGACGACTATGAAACTGGTACCACTGGATGACCGGGTGGTGGTCCAGCGGCTGGAGGCAGAAGAGACCACCGGGGGTGGCATCGTGCTTCCCGACACGGCCAAGGAGAAACCGCAGAAGGGCACGGTGGTGACCGTGGGGCCGGGTCGGACGCTGGACGACGGTTCCCGTTCCGGGCTCGAGGTCAAGGAGGGTGACACAGTGCTCTTCGGCAGGTACTCGGGCACCGAGATCACCATCGACGGGGAAGACTACCTGATAATGAAGGAATCCGAGCTGCTGGCGGTGCTCACCTGAGCCGGCGTTCGCTGTAACCGAGGAGGCATCGGATGGCCAAACAGTTGATGTATGGTGACGACGCTCGCAAGAAGATTCTGCAGGGCGCCACGATCCTGGCCGACGCCGTGCGCGTGACCCTGGGACCCACCGGACGAAACGTCATCCTGCAGAAGAGCTTCGGTGCCCCCAACGTCACCAAGGACGGCGTCACCGTGGCCCGGGAGGTGGAGCTCAAAGACCCCTTCGAGAACATGGGGGCCAAGATGATCAACGAGGTGGCCTCCAAGACCAGCGACCTGGCCGGTGACGGTACCACCACCGCCACCATCCTGGCCCAGAGCATCTACCGCGAGGGCCTCAGGGCCGTCGCCGCCGGGGCCAACCTTGCCGCCGTCAAGCGCGGCATCGACCTGGCTGTGGACGCTGCCGTCGAGGAACTCAAGGACCTCTCCAAGCAGATCTCCGGTCGCCAGCAGGTGGCCCAGGTGGGTACCATCTCCGCCAACAACGACCCGGCCGTAGGCGACCTACTGGCTGAGGCCATGGAGAAGGTGGGCAAAGACGGCGTCATCACCGTCGAGGAAGGCAAGTCCACCGAGACCACGCTGGAGCTGGTGGAGGGGATGGAGTTCGACAAAGGTTTCATCTCCCCCTACTTCATCACCAACCCCCAGCAGATGCGCTCTGAGCTCGAGGACTGTCTGGTCCTGGTCCACGAGAAGAAGATCGCCAACGTCCGTGAGCTGCTGCCCCTGCTGGAGAGGGTGGTCTCCCAGGCCAAGCCACTGCTCATCATCGCTGAGGACGTCGAGGGCGAAGCCCTGGCCACCCTGGTGGTGAACCGGCTCCGGGGGACACTGCGTTGCTGCGCGGTCAAGGCTCCCGGCTTCGGCGACCGGCGCAAGGCCACGATGCAGGATATGGCCACCCTGACCGGCGGACAGATGATCAGCGAAGACCTGGGCTTGAAGCTGGAGACCGTCCAGCCCGAGCAACTGGGTCGGGCCCGCCGGGTGGTGGTGGACAAGGACAGCACCACCATCGTCGGTGGCACCGGCGCCCGCAAAGACATCCAGGCCCGCATCAAACAGATTCGCAGGCAGATCGAGACCACCTCCTCCGACTACGACCGGGAGAAGCTGGAGGAACGTCTGGCCAAGCTCACCGGCGGAGTGGCCGTGGTTCACGTCGGCGCGGCCACGGAAGTGGAGATGAAGGAGAAGAAGGCCCGCGTCGAGGACGCCCTGCACGCCACCCGGGCCGCCGTCGAGGAGGGCATCATCCCCGGTGGCGGTGTCTCCCTGCTCCGGGCCGTACCGGCCGTTGAGAAGGCTCGCGTCAAGGCCCGCGGTGACGAGAAGATGGGGGTGGACATCATCCTTCGCGCCTTGGTAGCACCCATGAAGCAGATCGCCGAGAACACGGGTCAGAGCGGTTCCGTGGTGGTGGAGGAGGCCAGGGGGAAGGCCGCCAACGTCGGCTTCGACGCCAACACCGGCGAGTTCACCGACATGTTTAAAGCTGGCATCGTCGATCCCACCAAGGTGACCCGCTCGGCGCTCCAGAACGCAGCCTCGGTAGCCGGGCTCCTGCTCACCACCGAGACCATGGTCACCGATTACGAGAAGGAGAAGGACGAGGCCGAAATCGAGGGCAGCATCCACTGACCCGCGCCGGGGCCTTGACCCGTTGACGTTGCCTCGCGCAGAGGGCTGCACTGGGGCCGTGAGGGCGCCCGGGCCTGGTGCGCGGTGCCTGCGTCTTCTGAGAAGGAACCGGGGTGGCGGACCGAGGTATGGCCGGACGTGACTACTACGACGTGCTGGGGGTGTCCAGCGGGGCTGACCTCGGGGAGATAAAACGCGCCTACCGCCAGCTGGCCCTGCAGTATCATCCCGACCGCAACCCCGGGAACCCCGAGGCCGAGGAGCGGTTCAAGGAGCTGGCCGAGGCCTACGAAGTCCTCAGCGACACCGAGAAGCGCTCGCTGTACGACCGTTACGGTGAGGCCGGTCTCAAGGGCGTGCGTCACGGAGGCTTCCGCT
>CAZIBA010000343.1:0-3828 GCA_964536795.1 uncultured Planctomycetota bacterium
CCGGCTACCGTCCTCAGATGGACCGCTGTGTGGGCTGTGGGGCCCCGCTCAGCACCCGGAAGGTGAAGCTGAGTCCCCGGCTGGGTGGCTTCGTCTGTCCGGCGTGTGAGCAGTCAGCCGGCCGGTTGCTGGCAATGAGCCAGGGGGCGCGGTCGGCGTTGCGGAATTTCCTCCTCTCCACACTGAAAGCGGTTGAAAAGGTGCGGCTCTCGCCTACAATGAATAAGGAATGTTTTGCCGCGGTGGGAGCCTTGTTGACCGAGCTCCTGGGGGCGCCGCTGCGCTGTTGGTCGCTGGTGGTACGAGGGAGCGGACGACGATGATCCCACCGCGCCTGTGGAGTGCTCTGACCCTCCTGGCTGCCCTGGCGGTCCCGGTAGGGGCCGACTGGATGTGGCAAAGCAGCGGACCCCTGATGGAGGCCCAGGCCGCGCCGGGAGCCGTCCCCGTCCCCGAGGCCGAGGGTGCAACCCTCGTCCTCCCTCCTCCTCTGCCCGCCTGGAGCGACCTGGAGGACGACGCCGAACCGGGCCCGCTGCCCGCGGCGCTCATGGAGGCGGCCGCCCGTTCGGAACAGTTGAGCCAGGCCGTGGAGAGCTACCAGGCCACGGAGTACGCCCAGGCCTGCCGCACCTGCAAGCGCTTCCTCCGCCAGGCAGAAGCAGGCACCTCAGGACCTCTCGCTCAGTTCCTCTGGGCGGCCAGCGAGTTCCGCCGCGGGGAGCTGAACCGGAGCTACGACCTGTTTGAAGACCTGGAAAGGAAGTTCCCGGCCAGCGAGCTGGGTCCCCGGATTGCCCGCTGGGAACTGGCCATCGCCAGCCGGTTCCTCGGCGGACACAAGGAGAAACTCCTGGGCTTCCGCATCCGGGACATGCGCGCTGACGCCACCGTGATTCTCGAACGGCTGGTGGAACGTTACCCCTACGGTCAGCTCACCGATCGGCTGCTGGCCCGGCTGGGCGACTGCTGCCGCGCTGCCCGGGACTACGCCCAGGCGATGCTCTACTACGACCGGCTGCTCCGGGACTTCCCCCGCTCGCCGGCGGCCCGGGAGGCGGAGTTCAGCCGACTGGAGTGTCTGATTCTGGACTGCAGTGGACCCACACACGACGTCAACGGTCTGCGGGAAGCGGAGCAGGGCCTGCAGGCGTTTCTCAGCAGCCATCCCGGCGGCCCCCGGGTGGAAACCGCCCAGCGGTACCTGGGCACGGTCCGCGAGATGCAGGCTGAGCACGCTTTCCGGGTGGCCGGGTTCTACGTGGTCCGTCAGCGCTGGGAGGCGGCCCGCAGGTACTTCCGGCTGGTCCGGGAGAGCTTCCCGGACACCAGGTGGGCGGAGCCGGCTGCCCGTCGACTGGACCGGCTTACGCCGCCTCCGCTGGTGGCCAACAGCGAGGAGCCTTCATCGTGAGCACCCGGCAAAATGGTACAGCCCCATCCGGCCGACGGTCCTTGCCCTGTGTCTGCCTGACCGTGGTGACGCTCCTCCTGTCCGGTTGCGGCTACAGCACCGGCTCGCTCGTGTCACGGGAGTACGGGAGCGTTTACGTGCCCATCTGGGAGAACCACACGTTTCGCCGGGGACTGGAGTTCAGGCTTACGCGGGCCTTGCAGCAGGAGGTCGAACGCAAGACCCACCTCAAGCTCACCACCGAGGACCGGGCCGACACCAAGCTGAGCGGCGAGATAGTCGACTTCGAGCAGCGGGTGGTAACGGAGGACCTGTTGGATGAGCCTGTCGAGATCCAGGTGAAGGTGGTGGTCAGTTTCCGCTGGGAGGACCTGCGCACCGGGGAGACCATCGTGCGCGAAGCCCGCCTGGCCCACACCGGCGAGGCCATCCCCGGACGGGGAGAAACAGGCGAAGGCCAGGCGGCCGCTGAGGCCTTTCAGGACCTGGCCGAGCAGATCGTAGAGAAGATGGAATCGGGCTGGTAGTGGCATGTCCCGCCTGTCCGGACGAGCAGGGGGACGCTGTCGCATCGCGGCCGTGGCTGGGTCCTGACGGACGGGTTGATGTTGTGGGAGAAGGTCAGGGATGAGCGAATCCCCAGGTGGCAGGCGACCGAATCGGGGCCAGGGAAAGCCCCCCGACCGCAGGGGGCCGACCTGGTCCTCACGGGTCATCATAATGTGGCTGCTGGTGGCCGCAGCGGCCCTGCTGTTCCTCCAGTTTGGCCGCCAGAGCATGGGAGGCAAGGAGAAGACCGTCTCCGAGCCGGAGTTCTGGCGTCTGCTTGAGGAGCACAAGCTCACCAATATCGTCATCGTCGACAACGAGGGCCTGGTCAAGGCAGAGGTCGCTTCGGGCGTGCGCCTGGACGATGAGACGACCGCTGTCAGGTTCCTGCCCGTGGAGGGGACGCTACCCGAGGTCACCAAACGCCTGCAGGAGGCGAAGGTGGACTACGTTAACCGTCGGGCCTCCCAGTGGCTCCGCCAGCTTGCCGGTCCCCTGCTGATGGCCGGTCTGTTGATCCTCGCGCTGTACTGGTTCTTCTGGCGCCCCATGCGGGGTGCCAACTCGGGAAACATCTTCTCCTTCGGCCGCAGCCGCGCTCGCCTGGCCAATCGGGACAAGAGTCAGGTCACCTTCGCCGACGTGGCCGGCATCGAGGAGGCCAAGGAGGACGTCAAGGAAATCATCGAGTTCCTCAAGAGCCCGCGGAAGTTCCAGCGTCTGGGGGGCCGTATCCCCCGCGGTGTGCTCCTGGTGGGACCGCCCGGAACGGGCAAGACCCTGCTGGCCAAAGCCATCGCCGGGGAAGCCGACGTCCCTTTCTACTCCATCTCCGGCTCCGACTTCGTGGAGATGTTCGTGGGCGTGGGGGCCTCCAGGGTGCGCGACCTCTTCCGCCAGGCCAAGGAGAACGCTCCCTGCATCATCTTCCTCGACGAGATCGACGCCGTCGGTCGTCGCCGGGGTCACGGCTGGGGTGGCGGCCACGACGAGCGGGAGCAGACCTTGAATGCCATCCTGGTCGAGATGGACGGCTTCGAGACCGACACCGACGTGGTGGTGGTAGCCGCCACCAACCGGCCCGACGTGCTCGA
This sequence comes from uncultured Planctomycetota bacterium, assembly GCA_964536795.1. Lineage (GTDB taxonomy): Bacteria > Planctomycetota > DG-23 > CBDVDV01 > CBDVDV01 > CAZIBA01. The sequence continues at coordinate 3,058 of CAZIBA010000343.1, forward strand.
CCCGGCCCTGCTGCGGCCCGGTCGTTTCGACCGGGAGGTGGCCCTCGATATGCCCGACCTGTTGGCCCGGGAGAAGATACTGCTGGTCCACTCCCGCAAGGTGAAGGTAGATGCCGATATGGATTGGCAGATAGTGGCCCGCGGGACCCCCGGCTTCAGCGGGGCCGAACTGGAGGCCATCATCAACGAGGGCGCTCTCCAGGCCACGCTCAAGGACAAGGACGCCGTCGAACTGGAAGACCTGGAGGAGGCCCGGGACAAGGTGCGCTGGGGTCGTCAGAAACGCTCTCGGGTGATGGACGAGCAGGACCGTCTGATCACTGCCTACCACGAAGGCGGTCACTCCCTGGTGGCAAAGCTGCTACCCGACGTCGAGCCCCTGCATAAGGTGACCATCGTTCCCCGGGGCCGGACCCTGGGGGCCACCATGCAGTTGCCCGAGAAGGACCGTTACCACTACTCCCGCCAGCAGATTCTCTCCACCGTCACCATGCTGCTGGCCGGCCGGGCCGCCGAGGAGCTCTTCTGCAGCGACGTCACCACCGGAGCCAGCCACGACCTCAAGCAGGCCACCGAGCTGGTCCGCCAGATGGTCCGGGATTGGGGGATGAGCGACCGGGTGGGACCCATCGACTACTCCCAGACCGAAGATATGCTCTTCGGCGGCGAGGTGGTCAGCCGACGCAACTTCAGTGAAGCCATCGCCTTGGAGATTGATCAGGAGGTCAAACGCATCATCGAGGACTGCTACCGCCGGGCCCACGAGCTGCT
>CAZIBA010000344.1:0-3827 GCA_964536795.1 uncultured Planctomycetota bacterium
GGCCTCCGCCTGGGAGCTCTGGCAGGACCCCACCCTCTTCGAACGCCAGAGCAGGGCCCAGATGGACGACATGCGCCCCACCGGTCCCTTCCGTGGCGACTTCCCCGAAGCCCGTGAGGCCAACGTGGCCTTCCGCATGACGAAGCTCCGCGACTGCTACTTCAACCCCAAGGAAGCAATCGCCATCGGCAACTACTTCGTCTGGGAGAAGGACACTTACACCTTCCCCTGGTTCCGCCAGGCCGTCGACCCGGCCCGGCTCCTCCGCGCCCGTCGAGCCGAGGCACTGAACCGCAAGGCCCTGGGCTGGCCCGACTACTACTTCGACCCCTACCTCTTCGACGAGGAACTGAAGACACGCGATTGACGGGTGTGGTCGCAGAGGGCCGGGCTGCTCGATGCCTGACGCTTGCGCAGGTTAGGACTTGACTGGTGTCGAACGGGGGGTATGATGGGCTCACTTGTCCGGGGAGTACTCCGGCGGGGGCGCACCCGGGAGCGGGCCCGGAGGGAAGGAGTTGAGGAGTTCACAGATGAACATCTTTGTGGGGAACCTGGACTACGCTTCGACGGAGGAGGGCCTGACGGCGATGTTTGAGCCGTACGGGGAGGTGGTGTCGGTGAGGGTAATCACGGACCGGGACACCGGAAGGTCGCGTGGTTTCGCCTTTGTCGAGATGCCCAACGACGAGGAGGCCAAGGCCGCCATCGCCGGGCTGGACGGCAAGGAGCTTGACGGTCGGCCCATCAAGGTCGACCAGGCCCGCCCCAAGGGTGGCCGCTCGCCCAGGCAGCCTCGCTGGTAAGCAGGCAGAGAAGAGGACGGGGGGCTTCTCCGAGCTGGACCTCCCCTCCTGAGCCTACTGTTCCGGTCAAGCGAGTGCGCCCGTCCTTCAGTTCCTTGCCAGGGAGCCGGGCATGATCAGCTACCCGGCCGTGTCGGTGCCGACCGTGTCGGTGGGGGTCCTCCTTATCCTCTGTGCTGCGGTCCTCAGCGAGGGCCCACCGACCGCCGGAGAACTGAAGGTCTTCTCCGGTGAGCCCAGGCTCATCGTGGTCCACGGCTACTCCACCTCCTTCCACTGGTGGGCCTTCCTCCAGCGCAAGATCGACCGCTACACCGAGGGCCCGCGCCTCATCGAGGTCCGTCCGGCCCTGAGGGGCGGCACGCCCATCGCCCGGTGGATGGACGTCCGGACCGGTGAGCCGCGCGAGGCCTGGACGCGGGTACTGCAGCCCGCACTGCAGGCCAAGGGGGATCGGCCGGCCATCGTGCTCTGTCAGCAGTCCCTCCAGTGGGCCTTCGGCGAGCGCGGGGAAGGCATCCGCAGCGCTGAGGACAGGGAGCACATCAACCAGGGCGCCGACGTGCTCGAGAAGTACGCCCGCCTGCTTCTCGGGGACGGGGCCGACGCCGTCTTCCTCGGGATGCATATCTACAAGCACCCCATGGAGCCCGAGATCGGCAACGAAAGGCTGGCTTTGGCCGAGCTGCTCACCCGTAACGTCCCCGACGTTCATGGCGGCCCGGACGTCTGGGAGCCGACGAAGGAGCACTACCCCAAGGCCTTCGCCGACGACAAGCTTCATCCCAACTCCATCGGCGCCGAGGTTATGGCCCAGATGTGGTTCGAGGCCTTGCTCGAGCACGACGGGTTGACCGTCCCCCGGTGGAGCCGGAACGAGATGGCCAGGGCCGTCACTGAAGAACCCCTAAGACTACGGGGCCAGGGCTTCCAGAAGCTGCTCCGGGAGTGGGGGATTGAGCCCCCGACCGGACGGCCCTGAGGGCACCCCCGTTTCCTGCTCCCTGCGGACCATCGGAAAGGGCAAGGCCCGGTGACCGAGTATGCCTTGCTGGAAGGCCACATTTCCATAGAGGCGGCCCTCAAGGCCCGGAGCCGACCCCTCCACGTCATCTACGCAAGCAGCGACAAGCCTTACGAGCGGATCGCATACCTGGACCGTCTCGCGCGCGCGGCCGGCGTCCCCTTGGAGCGACGGGACCCGGAGTTCGTCAACTCCCGCGCCAAGGGTAAAACCCACGGGGGGGTCATCGCCTTGGCCGGCGAACGCCAGTTCGTCAGTCTAAAAGACCTGCTCCGGGACGCGCCACAGCCCTTCGTCGTGATGCTTGACGGCATCGAAGACCCGTTCAATCTCGGCTACGCCTTGCGCTCCGTCTACGCTGCCGGCGCCGATGGGGTGGTGCTCCGGCCGCGCAAGCGGTTGGCGGTGGCCGGCATCATTGCCCGGGCCTCGGCCGGTGCCAGTGAACTGGTCCCCACGGCTCTGGCCGACTCGGTGCTTGCTGCGGCTACCTTCTTCAAGGCCCAGGGACTCGCCGTCGCCTGCACCGCCGGAAGGAAGGCCGTCCCCCTGTACGATGCCGATCTCACCGGTCCCCTGTTCCTGCTCATCGGCGGTGAGAAGCGGGGGGTGACCAGGTCCTTCCTCGAAGTGGCCGACGTCGTCCTGCGGATACCCTACGGCAGGGGGTTCAGTGCGTCCCTGCCCGTGGCCTCGGCCGCGGCGACACTGTGCTTCGAGGTGATGCGCCAGCGCACGTACGCCCAGGGCGCTCCGGGAGAAGGGGACGCAAGTCCCCCCTGAGCGACCCATCCCGCTGGCACAGCTCAGCCAAGGCGTCCTTGGTGCGCCCGCACCGGGTCGGTTACGGTGAGCTCGTCCGCTTCTGGGCCACGGCCATCATCTCCGCGGCCTTGACCAAGGCCTTGGCGTCGTCGCCCGCGGCAAGGTGCAGGCGCACGTATTCCTCAAGAGCTCGGTCGGTCTCTTCATCCGGCGGAACTTCACAGCCCACAGGCACCGCACATACCAAGGAGAGCCCCGCGCTATCGCACAGTCGCTGGAGGCCGAGCCGTGAGAAGAGGTGCCAGTCAAAGGCCTGGTGGCCCCTGACGACGCGGGTTCCTTCCCCCCAGAACAAAGCGCGCCTCTCGGGCTCCCTCTCTGGCACGGAGTCCAGCCCGCGCACGGAGAAGCAGGCCTTTCCGCCCGGCCGCAGCACCTTGGCGAACACCAGCAGGGCGTCAACTGGCGAACCGCAATCCGACACCACCGTCCCGCAGGACATCACGAAATCGAAGGAGCTGGGCATCAGAACGTCCACGCTTCGGACGTCCGCCTTCACGGTCGCCATCCGGTCTTGGACACCGGCCCGTTTGGCCGCGCGCCGCGCGATCGCCAACATCCGCGCAGAAATGTCGACCACCGTAACCGAGTGCCCCCGCTCAGCCAGCTTGATGGCGTGATAGCCGGGACCGCCGCCCGCATCAAGTACGTGACAGTGCTCGCGCTCAGCTATCTCACGGAGAACGACGGCCAACTCGATGGCAGCCAGCGCCCGGCGAGCGCCCGCTGGTCCGATGCTCCGGTGATACTCCTCGGCCAGCCCATCCCACGCGCGTTCTACAGAGCTTAGGCTGTCGGGCATTGCGTCGTTCATCGTCTGGGAAGGCTATCGCAGTGCCCACCAGCGGTCAAGGCCACAACCTCAGACGGGGGGATCAGATTTGTGGGTGACATCGTGCACGGCCAGCTGATACCGGAATTGTCCGCACCTAAGGCCTTGGCGCCCGGGGACAAGGGGCTTAAGCCCCTTGCCTGTTGGATGGCTCAGTTGGCCACAAATCTGATGCCACACCCTGAGACGTGGGAACGGTTAGCGTGTGCCACGGCCGGGCTTGCCTGTCCTGAGCTTGTCGAAGGGCCCGGCCGTGCTTGCCACCCGTGCTTGCCACGGGAGCTAAAGGTGCGGGAACGGGGGGCGCACTGCCCCCCTCGCCTCGGGTGAGGTCGTACAG
>CAZIBA010000345.1:0-3826 GCA_964536795.1 uncultured Planctomycetota bacterium
ACCGTCGGACTGGGCGTAGTGGGCGAGGATGTCCAGTTGTCTGCGGTTGGTTTCACTGTCGGCGGCGATGAGGACAGCGGGTTCGAAGTACTTCACCTCACCGCCCGGGTAGCCGACGAAGTCGCCGTAGGTTCCCCGGACGGTGTCGCCCTTGATGGAGACGGTGAGGGGACCGACGGTCTCGTCCTTCAGTCGACGCACGGCCTGGGGCCCACGGAAGAGCAGCACCAGGGTCCGGTTCACCAGCCCCAGACGATTGTCGGGACGTAGGTTGTCCCCGATGTAGTCCAGCAGGAGCTTCTTGGTGCTGGCCTCGATGGTCTGATCTTCGATGGTCCGGCAGTATTCATCGACGAAGGCGTCGCTCGGGGCGTAGAGCCGTACGGCCACCAGCTCCAGCTCAGGCAGGCGGAGCAGGCGAGCGACGATGCCCCCGGTGCGCGACTTGAGGAGACTGTAGGGGGTGATCATCGCGTAGGTAAGTTCGTCAGTCATCGTCAAGCTTCGCTTGTCTTGAGTCTGTCCGTCGGCCGGTGGACCTGCCCGAGAGCTGTGTAGAGACGGGTCTTCAGACCTGTACGGCGGACCCGCCGGCCGGCGGGTCCCTACGGAGCACGTGCCGCGCCGGACTCAGTTCTCGCCGGAGCCGACACCGCCGGTCTCGGACCCGTCGATGGTGCCCACCTGGATGTCCAGCTCTTCCCGAAGGGCGATGCGGTCCACCAGACCGTCGCGGATCCAGACGACCCGGTCACTGACGCTGAGCATCTTGGTGTCGTGAGTGGCGGTGAAGATGGTGACCCGCGACTCTTGGTTCAACTCCTTCAGCAGGTCGATGATCTCGCGACCAGTGTTCAGGTCGAGGTTGCCGGTGGGCTCGTCGGCCAGGATGATGGCCGGGTCGTTGGCCAGAGCCCGAGCGGCAGCCACCCGCTGCTGCTGGCCGCCGGACAGCTCGAAGGGCTTGTGGGTCACCCGGTCACCCAGGCCGACCCTCTTGAGCAGTTCCACCCCTTTGTCCTGGGCCTCGTCGCTCGTCATCCCGGCGAAGATCATGGGCAGGGTCACGTTTTCCAGGGCCGTCATCACCGGGATGATGTTGAAGGTCTGGAAGATGTAGCCGATCTTTCGGCAGCGGAGCCAGGCCAGCTCGTAGGCATCCAGTTGGGCGATATCGACCTCGTCGATGTACACCCGTCCGCTGGAGGGCTTGTCCAGCCCGCCGACCATGTTGAAGAGTGTGGACTTGCCCGAGCCCGAGGGACCCATAATGGAGAGGTATTCGCCCTCGTCGATCTCCAGGTCGATGCCTCGGAGCGCCGGCACCTCCACCTTCCCCATAGTGTAGATCTTCTTCACGTCCACCGTGCGCACGATATGGGACACAGCCATCTGCTGACCTCCTTCGGTCTGTTCACTCGCCTTTCATTCTTCGACGCGCATCGCTTCCACGGGCTGCATCTTGGCCGCCCGGTAGGCCGGCAGAATGGCCCCGAGAATCGACAGCAGGAACCCCAGGAACAGGCTCCACAAAGCGTACGTGATAATGGTCAGTCCGGGGAAGGTCTGGATGGTCACCCAGCCGTAGATGAACAGGGTGTAGACCAGGATGAGCACGAAACCGATGACCACCCCGACGAACGTGCCCATGGTCCCCTGGAAAACCGACTCCAGCAGGAAGAGGCGGATGATGAACGAGTCCAGTGCTCCCAGGCACTTCATGGTGCCGATCTCCCGGTAGCGCTCGGTCACGGACATCAGCATGGCGTTGACTATGCCCACGATGGCCACGGCCAGGCTCAGACCGATGAGCCACCACTGCTGGGCCGTGATGCCGACGGCGGCCGCCTCCGTCTCCCCGGCCAGGTCCATCCGCTTGGCCAGGGACGCCTTGAGGTTGTTGGTCCGGGTGCGCCACGCATCCGTCAGGCCCACGTACTCCTCCGCGCGCACCAGTTCGTCTGGGTCGATCACCTGCACGCGCTCCGTATCCGTCTCTTCCAACTTCCCGGTGGCTTCGTTCTTCACCTTGGTGACGCGGTAGAACACGTCTCCTTCCTGAAGGTAGCCCAGGCCTCCGAGACCGCGCATCACTTCCTCCCCCCACGGCGGCTCGACGTTGGCCCGGTTGACCAGGGCGTTCTGCAGGGCGTTGGTGGTGAGGATGGTCATCAGGAAGGCGATGGCCAGCATGATGAGACCGACGGTGATGAGGGACCGGCGGAAGCGGGTGCGCAGGCTCTTGATACTGATCTCCACAGCCTTGGAGAAAGGCAGGACAATCTGTTTGCCGATGGTCCGCCGATCCAGGCGCTCCACGACGCGATGTTGCTGTGAGCTTTCAGTCATGCCTTAGGTTCCCTTCCGCACCTTCCCGGAGCTTTCCTGTGGCCGCTGGACAGCCAGCCCCACGAACCCCTTCTGCGTCAGCAGCTTGAAGTACTGTAGTGTCGATACCTCCGCCTCTTTGCGGGTCAGCTTGAACCGCTGGGCAAAGCGCTGGATGATGTCTCGCACCTCAGTGACCCCGTCACACAGCCCCCAGACGAAGCTTCCCGGCTCATCCAGCGAAAACGTCTTTCCTTTGGGGATGTAGAAGGCCCGGGACATGGCCTTGACCAGACGGGTATCCTTGCGCGGCACCTGGACGGTCACCAGCCCCTCCCCGTCCCGCTCCCACTTCAGCAGCGGGTTCCGCAACGGATGGGCCGACAGGGCGGCCTGCCGGTCGATGGTCTTTCGCCGCTGCCACGGCCACCGCATCAGCGCCACCCGTCCTCACCGGCCTCACCTTTGGCCACATCCACCCCAGCTTCAACCCGGTCCGGCTCCTTGCCGTCGGCCAGGTGGCAAGCCAAACCCCTCAGCAACTCCTCAAACCTCTCGGGCTCACGCCCCACGTACCACAGGGCGTAGATCTTGTCCAGCTCGTCGCAGTACCAGGCCCTTACTCGCAGGACCTTGGCTTTCCGAAGAAGCCTGGCCAAGGGTCCCCGAAGTCGCTCCTCGCCCTCCACGTCCAGGGCGATGTGCCCCCGGTACTCCGTGCGGTCTCCCCGCCAGACGTAGCCACGCAGCTCTTTGCCGTAGTACTCCTCCGCCCAGCGGACGAACTTCTTCCGCCGGAGAATGCTCTCGGCCATGGCCACCCGGGCCAGGGCCAACTCCTCCTTCCCCCGGGAAAACGACAGGCCCACCTGACCGGCCCTGAGCTCGCTCTTGGTCAGCCTCCACCCGCTCGGGAGCACGCAGCTCAGGCCGAAGACGCTCCACAGCTCCCGGTCGTCCTCACCGTGACAGCGGTACGTCGCGAACACGGACCGGGCCTCGCGCTCGACCGCCTGCCCTGGCTGACCGAAGACGTACAGGCTCGACAGACGTCGGCAGTCCTGACAGTAGGCGAGCATGGCGTAGACCAGCGCCTCGGCCCGCCAACTGAAGCACGTGGCCACCCGCTGGGGAGGCAACGGCAATCGTATATCCCGCTTGGCTGCGAAATCAACCTTTTTTTTGCGGGTCTCCTTCTGGAGCTTGTCCAGGTAGGCGTCAGCCTCGGCCAGCAAGTCGGGTGGTCGGCGGGGCTCTTTCCAGGAGCAGCGCAGGCGGATGGCGTCACCGTCGTCCACCTGGAGCGTTCCCTGAGCACGGGTGCCGCTCAGACTGTGAGGCTCCCACAGCTCGGGCACCTCGGCCAGCACCGAGATCCGGGCCCGGGTGTCCTCGCCGCGCTTGGTGTCGTGGGTGGAGCCGGCCGTCATCGCGTGCGGGCGCTGTGCCTGACGGCGCCCCATCCTCTCGTGGACGGCCGCGGTGGACAGCGAGAGCT
>CAZIBA010000346.1:0-3821 GCA_964536795.1 uncultured Planctomycetota bacterium
CGCCCACTTTCTCACCCCCATGGTTGTGCTCTACCGCATCAATAAGCTATCATGGTGCATCGGCCGCCCCTTCATCAGGTCGCCCTTCATCGCCCTGGTGAACCTGATGGCCGGACGGAAGGTGGTGCCCGAGTTCCTGCTCACCAGTGACCGGCCTAAGATGCTGGCCGACCTGGCCCAGGAACTCCTGGCCGAAGGCCCGCAGCGTCAGACCGTGCTGGCCGGCCTGCGGGAAGTGAAAGCCGTCATCGACGAGCCCGGCGCGGCCGAGCACGCGGCCCGCGAGGTGCTCGAACTCGCCGGCTGGCGACGGCCGCCGACCGCCCGCGAGGAGATCGTCACCCGCGTGTTTCAGGACCTGCTCGGTCCGACGCTCCGTGGGCGGGGCCGGTGAATGGGCGCCCGTCACCCGACGGGCAGAAGCACCCGAGCAAAGGAGTGGCAGCAACGATGCGCGTCGTCTTTTTCTCGATGCCCGACCTCATCCCCCACTTCAAGGCCCACATCTGGCAGCCCCCCAGCCTGGCCGGGGCGCTCATCGCCAGCAGTCTTCGCCAGGCGGGTCACCAGGCCTTCGTGGCCGACCTCATCCTCCAGCGCCACCGGGTCACCGAAGCGGTGAAGGAGGTGCTGGACGAGTACGACCCGGGGCTGGTGGCCGTGAGCGCGATGAGCTTCCAGTTCGACACGGCCAAGAGGGTGGCCCAGATCGTCAAGGAGACCGACCCCGACACCAAGACGGTCCTGGGTGGGTACCACGCCACCCTCGTGGGTGAGGAGATGACGCCCGAGGGTGCCGGCGCTCCCTTCGACTTCATCTGTCGGGGCGAGGGCGACCACGCCCTGGTCGAGCTGGCCACGGCCCTGGAGAAGGGCACGCCGGTGGAACAGGTGGGGGGCATCTCCTTCCGGCGCAACGGCAGCTTCGTGCACAACGACCGGCGGAAGCTGGAGCCGGTCGCGGACATCCCACTCCCCGACCGCAGCAGTCGCATCTGGTCGGGCTACCACTTCGGTCCCTTCAAGCTGGGCATCGTGGAGACCAGCCGGGGCTGCACCAACAACTGCAACTTCTGCAGCATGAGGAACATGTACGGACGGACCTTCCGCCCCTTCCCCATCGAACGGGTGCTGGAGGACCTGCGCGACGCCAAGCGTCGAGGCGTCAAGTGGATCGCCTTCGCCGACGACAACATCACGCTGAACATCAGACGCTACGAGGAACTCTGTGACGCCATCGCCGACGCCGGCCTCAACGACCTGGGCTACATCGTCCAGGCCGAGTGCCGGGGCATCTGCAGGGAGTCCGAACTGGCCGAGAAGATGGACCGGGCCAACTTCCGCATAGTCCAGTTGGGCATCGAGAACGTCTCACCCCGCAACCTGGAGATGATGCAGAAGGGGGGCATGAACGTCCTGGACAACATCAAGCGGGCCATCCAGCACCTGCACGACTCCCGGATCATGATCGTGGGCGGGATGATCGTCGGCAACCCCGAGGACAGCGAAGAGGAGATCGCCGCCAACTACCGCTTCTTCGACGAGCAGGACATCGACTTCCTCGGCGACCAGATAATGACCCCCTACCCCAAGACCGGTATCCGCCAGGAGATGACGGACCAGGGCCTGCTCACCAACCCCGACGACTTCCGCCTCTACAACGGCTACTGGGCCAACGTCCGCACCCGCCACCTCACCCCCGACGAGGTCCAGTTCCTGCGCTGGAAGTACCGCAACCAGTACTCCACCTTCTACAAGACCACCCAGGCCTTCAAGGCCAACCACCCCATCGTCGACCTCTATCGCCGGGTCTGGCTTCGGCCCTACCGGCGGGTCAAGTACGCTGTCCTCAACCGGAAGAAGTCCGAACGTCAGCTCTACGAAGAAGCCATGGACCGGGATATGGAGCTGAACAACTTCTTCGACGATCCCGAATACAAGAAGAGCTGGCGGCGAAGCGTGCAGGACGTGGACCTCCCCCCGCTCCCCGAGCCGCCCGCAGCCGGTCCCCTGATGGGCAGCACCGCCCACGCCCACTGAGACACTGGACCCATCCATCGCCCGGGCGGTGCCCCTGCCACCCAACCCAGGACGCTGACCCCTGCCAGGACTGTGACGAGCGCTGCTCCCCCTACTGCATCAACCGCTGCGAGCACAACGATGCCTACTATGGCTGCGGAGACTGCTACGACTACCGCACTTCATTCTGCTACCAGGAGTGCGAGTACAACGAGGGCTACGAACTGGTCCATCCCTGCGACGGATGCGACCAGGCCTCAACGGACTACTGCTACCTGGAATGCCCCTACAACCAGGACTGGCAACTCCAGGACCCCTGCGACAAATGCCAGCGCTCCGAGTGCATGCCAAGATGCCCCTACTACGAGAACAGGCAGGCTAACGAGCCCAGCTGCAACGACACGACTACTCGTGGGGGATGAGAAACGACTCGATGATTGTGAGGCCCTCGGCTCCGGGATTTCGGTAGACGCTCTCTTGCCAAGATTCCTCGAGCCGCCTCCATCACATCCTGGACCCGCCCCCGACGTGAATCAGCTGTCCAGAGATCCAACGGGCCTGTTCGGAAGCGAGGAGCACAATAGCGTCCGCCACGTCTTCGGGCTCGCCTATGCGTTGCAGAGGACACTCCGCGGCCCATTCGTTCGCTTGCTCCGGGGTGATGTAGCCAGTTTGAGTCGGCCCGGGCGAGACCACGTTCACTGTGACGCCGTACGAACCCAATTCCTTGGCGGCAACTCGGCTAATGCTCTCCATGGCAAACTTGCTGGCTCCGTACCACACGTTTCCGCTGAAGCCGTACGCTCCGTCAGTGCTCACGTTGATGATGCGTCCCCAGGTTCCACCGCGTTTGATCTGGCGGTTCCCGTACTCGCGCATCATGAGAGCGACCGCACGAGTATTCACAGCAAAATGCTCGTCAATGCTCTCGGGCGATGCAGTGAGAACAGTGGAAGGCCAAACACAGTGCGCGGCGTTATTGACCAGCACGTTCACCTGCCCGAACGCGGCTTCTGCTCGGTCGAAAAGCAGAGGGATATTGCTCGAATCAGCAAGGTCCGCTTCCCATGCCTCAGCCTGGCCCCCCTGGTCGCGGATGCTCTCAACGACCTCGTCGGCAGAGCTGGCCTGCATCGCACGATAGAAGGCAGGACCTGGCGTGGTGGCCTCTTGGACTTCTGCTTCCTTCATGCCGAAGGCTTCCGGACGCAGACGGAGATAGGAAACGAACACCTTGGCCCCCTCCGCAGCAAGAGCCTTGGCCGTAGCTGCGCCAATACCGTGGTTCGCCCCCGTGATGAGGACCACCTTGTTTCCAATCCCCGTGTTGAGCATGGTGACTTCCTTTCTGTCCAAGTGGCTGACAACATCCAGAAGCTGCAGGAACCCCGCCTCTGCAACTGCGCTCTCCGCGGCATCTTGTGCAACCAAACTACACGAAGGGAGGATACCCAATGAACGAGAAAGCACGAAAGGAAAAACGAGTCACGTCCGGCATCCACGACCCGGAAGGAGTTAGCGAGAAAAGGAAGCCGCAAGACCTGTCCCCACCGGCCAAGCCCCACTGGCCCCTCGGCCTGCAACTCTCGACCAAGAAGGACGTTACCTGCTTCATCCCCGACGACCTCGCCGTCATCCTCTCCCGGGGAGCCTTTGAGCAGCTCTTCGGCTACGCCTACTCCACGGCCAGCGAGATCTGCTGCCTGGGGACAGTGAAGCAGGAAGGAGAACGCTTCAGGGTCGAGCGTTTCTACCTAGTCCCTCAGTCTGGGAGCCTGGGTCATACAGAACTGTACGAGGAA
>CAZIBA010000347.1:0-3797 GCA_964536795.1 uncultured Planctomycetota bacterium
CCTTGAGCAAGCTCAAGGTGTGCCACCCACAACACCCCAAAACTGGGGATGACGCCGGAGGCAAGCTGCTTGAGAGGCGGGCGGCACGGGGCGGAGCGGAAAGAGGCAAATGGCTTGACAGGCAGACGTCCAGGTCCTTAGGGTGAGCACGTGACGGCGTGGGGCAGGTGCGAGCTCTGGGGAAGGAGGAGGTGATGGTGCGCCTATTGGTGGCCTATTACTCGAAGACGGGGAACACGAGGAAGATGGCCGAGTTGGTGGCCGAGGGCGGGCGCTCGGCCGGGGCCGAGGTGGAGATGGTGCAGGCCGACGAGGCCGACTTCGCGCAGTTGGCCAGCTACGACGGCTTTGCTCTGGGTACACCCGACTACTTCAGCTACATGGCCGGCCAGCTCAAGATCTTCTACGACGAAGCCCTGTCTCACAAGGGTGAGCTCTCAGGTAAGCCGGCGGTGTGCTTCGTGAGTCACGGTGGCGGGGGCAGAGCCATCGAGAGCGTGGAGGCGCTGACCGGGTCCATCGGCCTGACCCAGGTGGGCAAGGGGCTGACCTGCAAGGGCGCACCCGAGGGCGAGACCGCGGAGGCCTGTCGGGCCCTGGGCAAGCAGCTCGTCGAGGCCGTCGGCTGAGCGAACGGACGGACTACAGGTCGCAGGTCACAGGCCGCAGGTCGCGGGCCTCAAGTCGCAGGTTGCGGGTCGCAAGTAGCGGGTCGCGGGTTGCGGGTCAAGTCGGGTTGGGCGTCGGCGTTGCTGCGTGGACGAGGTGGGAGGCGAAAGGAGCGTCCGGGGTAGCTGGCGCGGTGATGGATTGTGGACTGAGAGAGGCGGGTCAGAGTGAGACGATGGCCCGCCTGTTTTTGCCCTGAGATAGGGCCGGTTTGGGGCAGCAGTGAATGCCACCGTCACAACGAAGGCTGAGAGACGTCTGGGGGCCTACCAGAGGCTCATCGCCCGTCACGTGCGCTGGAACTGGGTCTCGGAGATCCTCAGCAACCTCCTGCTCCGGATGGGTTGGATTCTGAAGAACGAGACGGTGGTGGTGGCCGGCTTCCTCCACCGACTCACCGGCAGCCCCATGGTGCTCTCCCTTCAGCCCATCATCGGCCGCATCGGACCGAACCTCCCCCAGCTCTTCGCCGCCGGCCGCGTGGGTGCGCTGCGCCGGAAGAAGCCCTTTCTCATAGGCTTCATGCTGGCCTACGCCCTCTGCTGGGGGTCGCTGGGCCTGCTCATTCTCGCCAAGCCAGGCTTGAGTCCGGGGCTGATGCTGGCAGTCTTTCTGTGCATGTATAGCCTCTTTCGCCTCTTCCAGGGGTTGACCTTTCTCACCAGGAAGACGCTGGAGGGGAAGCTCATTCCGCCCGAACGTCGTGGGCGCATCGTGGCCCTGGGTGCGCCGGTCTTCGGCCTGGCCAGCCTGTTGGCCGGACCGCTGCTTTCCCGCATCATCGGTGAGGAGCTGCTCCCCTTCCCACTCAACTACGGGCTGCTCTTCGTGCTGGGCTCGGGCTTCTTTCTGCTGGCCGTGGGGACCACGTCACTGCTGCGGGAGCCCGCTCACCCGGAGCGCCTGGAGGGTCTGAGGGTGGGGGAGGTGCTGCGCGGTGCACTCAGGTTGCTGGTCACGGATCGCACTTACGCCCGCCTGGTCGTGGGAACGACGCTGGTGTCTTTCACCTGGTTCCTCACCCCCCACTACCGGGCCTTCGGGGCCGACGTGCTGGGGGTGCCCGAGTGGCTCTTCGGCTACTGCCTGCCAGCCCAGTACGTGGCTCAGGCGGCCGGTTTCTTCCTCATCGGCTACGGTGCCGACCGCCGGGGGAACCGCTGGGCTCTGCTCTTGAGTGGCTCACTGGCTCCGCTGGTGCCCGTGCTGGCGGTGGTGCTGTGGCGCCTGGACGTGCCCAGGGCCTACTTCGTCCTCTACGTTCTCATCGGGGTGGTCCCGATGTTCATGCGCCTGGTTCCCAACTACATCCTGGAGATCTCACCGGCAGAGAAGCGCGCCTTGTACCTGGCCGCCTACAACACCACCCGGATGGTCTTTGCCTTCCTGTCGTTGGTCGTGGGCTGGGCCATCTCCCGGCTGAGCCACGTCCCGGTGTTCCTCACCATGGCCGTGGTGACCGGGCTGGGGGTCTGGATGCTGCGCGGGCTGGTGGAGCCCCGCCATCGTCGCCGACCCGAGTTCGAGACCGTACCCCGGGAACTGTAAGGGCGCTGCTCCGGGGCCCGGGGGCGACGGCGTGCTATCAGGGAAGAGGGAAGTAGCCCAGGTGGTGGTGGAGCCTGATGATGGTGAAGACGACCACGCAGCCGTAAACCGCGCAGCCGCCCAGGAGGATGAAGCGGGCCAGGCGGGGGTACTTGTGCCAGATGACCTGGCAGGCCACCACGATGCCTCCGGTCAGGGTGAACTTGTAGAGGGTCAGCCCTCTGATCCCGTAGTAGCGGAGGAAGTAGGCAGCCAGGACGTTGGCCTCGTAGCCTCCACAGCGGAAGACCAGCGCGGTCACTATTAGGTCGCACAGGCTGAAGAGCACGAAGGCCAAGGACTCCCTGGGCAGACCCAGAGGCTGACGAAGCAGGGCCCGCTCGTCCCGGCTCTCTACAGGGGCAACTCCACCCATCGTTCCTCCCGCGCCGATTGGTAGATGGCCTGGATGAGTTCGACGGCCCGGCGGCCCTCCCGGCCGTCCACCAGGGGCTTGCGCCCTTCACGGAGGACGCCCACCACGTCCTCCACGACGTTGGCCGGTCCGTTGTAGGGCTCGACCTCGGGCACCTCGCCTCCCGCCAGGACGTGCCAGTCGCCAAGACCGGCGTTCCTGGTGGTCACGCCGGCGCGGTCGCCGTGGACGTTCACCTCGTAGGGTTGGCTGTCCGGGTAGGTGGTGGTGCCCAGGATGCGGCCCACGGCGCCGTCGGCGAACTCCAGCATGGCCATCCCCAGGTCTTCCGTTTCGATCTCGTGGGCCAGGATGCCGGTGTGACCGACGACCCGGGTGACGTCGCCCATCAGCCAGATGAGCAGGTCGATGGGGTGGATGGACTGGTTCATCAGCGAGCCGCCTCCGTCCATTTCCCAGGTGCCCCGCCAGCCTCCCCGGTCGTAGTACTGCTGGCTGCGGTACCACTTGAGCACGGCCTCGCCGAAGATGAGCTTGCCTAACTTGCCCTCGTCTATGGCCCGCCTGACGGTCTGCATGTCGGGGCGGTAGCGGGCCTCGAAGTCCACGGCCAGCACCACCCCGGCCTCCTCGCAGGCCCGGATGACCTGGTCGCAGCGCTCGACGGTGACCTCCAGCGGCTTGGTGGTGACGACGTGCTTTCCGGCCCTGGCTGCGTCGATGGCCACGGGTGCGTGGGCGCCGGTGGGGGTCATTACCAGCACGGCATCCACGTCGTCCCGCTCGATGGCTTCGTGGTGGTCGAGGGTGTAGGGGACGTGCATCTCCCCGCCAAGCTCCTTGGCCCGCTCCTCGTCGAGGTCGCAGATGACGGCCAGCTTGGCCCCTTCGGTCTGGGCGATGATCCGGCTCCGCTGCCGACCCATCCCCAGTCCGATGACGGCGAAGCCTACGTCAGGCTGTCCCTTCGATGTCATTCCTCTCAACTCCTTCCCCTCGGACCGCGCGTCGGCAGAGCCCGAAGCTGACGGGTGCCCGGGCCCCTCACCTCCCCTCCATCCTACCGGAAGGACGCCATTCGTCAACCAGCGCTTCGCGCCGACTCTGTGTGGTGGGCGTCAGATTTGTGGGTGATATTCTCTGCGGGCAAGCAATGCCCCGTACC
>CAZIBA010000348.1:0-1329 GCA_964536795.1 uncultured Planctomycetota bacterium
TAACACGGCCGTCGATGTCGTGGAGGACGGCAGCAGACACCTTGATGGGTATTCGTGCTCCCCACGCATCGACCACGAAGACGGAAGCGTTGAAGGCTGGCTCGCCCGTATTCAGGGCGTCTTTCATCACGCAGGCATCTTGGCAGATGTTTGCCCGAAACACCTCGCTGCATAGGTGGCCGATGGCAGCCTCTCGGCGCATGCCCGTGATCTTCTCGGCTGCCCGGTTGAAGGACGTGATGTGCCAGTCGAGGCCTATCGTGAAAACACCCTCGTTGATCGAATCCAAGACCGGATCCCGGTAGCGCGCCACATCGAGCGCAATGCGCTTTGGTCGGTTCGCAGGTGTCGAGCCGTGTGAGCTCAAAGCCAGCCACTCCCTTCTCGATTCCAGCATCACCTATTCGTGACAATTGCGAATTGGGTTCGCTTTGTGCACGATTGTAAACCGGATGCGTCCTATCGAGCAATTCGCAATATCCTGCAAATACAACTGATTATGCGCCTGACCGTTGTTGGCATAGGCTGTGCTTGCAGCGACGACACATGAAGGTCGTGCTGGCGATCGACGGAGACAGGATCTCACCAGTGCTCGACGCCGCGAGGTGCTTTCTCCTGGTGACCACGAGTTCGGATGGCGCGCTGATCCGCAAGGACGTGCTCATTGCCGACACGGACCCGGTCACGAAAGCCAAACGCATTGCCGAGTTGGGTGGATGAGTCCTCGTCTGCGGTGCGATCTCGTGGCCACTGGACACGAGCAGACCGCTCGACTCGACTTGTGGCATCAGAAAAAAGGAAGAGTGACTCACGATGAGCGACGGATACGGATGCGGTGCCGGTGGGGGCTTTGACGGCGGCCGGGGACGGGGCATGGGCAGAGGCCTGGGCCGGGGTCGCGAGCACGGGGGCGGCGGCGGCGGAGGTCAGAGCATGGGACGGGGACGAGGCCATGGCCGAGACATCGGAAAAGGCGCGGAGGGTATGCCGCTGGCTGGTTCTTCTTCAACAGCCCTGAAGCCGCGAGACGCCGACGAGCAGTCCCAGCTGCTCAAGGCGCAAGAGCAAAACATGATGGATTAGCTCAGAACCATCACCCGAAGGATCGCCGAGATCGAAACGAACAGCATCAACGCATCGGCGCCGATAGGACGACAGTCTACGACCGCTTCAGATGGAGAGAGGAGGTTTCGCAAAACGACAGCGGTAGTTGAGCAGGAGCGGTGTATGAACTGCGGGTTGTGCGTCGATATCTGCCCGGAACAAGCCATCAGCATGAACTACGCCGTGGCGATCGACTCGAGCAGATGCACAGGGTGTGGCTCGTGT
>CAZIBA010000348.1:1339-3797 GCA_964536795.1 uncultured Planctomycetota bacterium
TCAACGAATGTCCGAACGAGGCCATCGCTCTTTCCGAAACGGTAGGCGAATGCCGCAACTACTAATAGCGGCTGTTGCGTTTGCCTTGGTGGAGGATGGCGATAGCGCGGCGGCTACGGACATCCGCGCACTCTCCAAACCTGTCCAGAATGCGATTCGAGGAGTGTGAAGGATGGCCGTACGTCCCATCGTGCTCTACCAGGAGAACGAGGCGGCTCTGCGCCAGAAAAGCGAGCCGTTCCTGGACGGGTCAAGCGAGACGCGACAGCTCGTCGCGGATCTCAAGGACACGCTGCTGCATCACGCCAACGGCATTGGGCTCGCGGCGCCGCAGATCGGGGTGCACAAGCGGGCGATCGTGGTCTGCTTCGGTGCGGGCAACGGGAACAATCACGCCCCCCCCATCGGCATCATCAATCCCGTCATTTTCGAGGCTGGTCGCGAGCTTCCGGACTTCGACGGCTGCCTGAGTCTTCCGGGCCTCTACGCGGAGACTGTGCGTCCGCACTTCATGAGGCTGCGAGGGATCCATGAGCATGGGGAGATGTTCGAGTGGACGCTCGACGGCTTCGACGCAGTGGTAGTGCATCATGAGGTGGATCACTTGAACGGCGTCCTCTTCGTTGACCGAGTGTCCTCTCCCGACAAGTTCTACACGGAAGCCGAAGCGCGAGGGCTGGATTTGTGACGCATACCGTTGGAATCGAGACGGCGAAGACGGGCCCCTTTGATGCTCACTCCGAACGTTACGACCGTTGGTTTGAGGTACACCGAGCGGCCTACATCTCGGAGCTTCTCGCCCTGCGGATGCTCGTCCCCTGCGACGGTCGTGGGCTCGAAATCGGCGTTGGTTCGGGACGGTTCGCCGGACCACTCGGTGTCGCGATGGGGCTCGACCCGTCCGACGCGGTGCTCACGCGCGCCGCCGCCCGAGGTGTCGAGACGGCAAAGGGCATTGCCGAGGCGTTGCCGTTTCCTGATGGCTCCTTCGACTATGCGCTCGTCGTCACGACGATCTGCTTCGTTGGCTCACCCGACAGGATGCTCGCCGAGGCTCATCGCGTGCTACGGCCGGACGGCAAGCTCGTAGTCGGATTCATAGATCGTCAGAGCGGGATCGGGCGGAGTTACCTCAAGCATCAGTCGGAGAGCGTTTTCTACCGCGAGGCCATCTTCTACTCCGCAGCCGAAGTGGGCGAGCTGCTACGAACTCGGGGCTTCAACCTTCGGACGTGGGGACAAACGCTGTTCCACCCGCTGGCCGAAACCACGGAGATCGAGCCGGCGCGCCCGGGTACCGGTGACGGTGCCTTTGTCGTGCTCATGGCCGATCGAACCCGAAACGAAGTCGGGAGTATGTGGCCCCCGAGGTCACCTCAGCCCGACAGGCGCGCCACATGAGCACTAGCAACCAGTATGGGGAGCGGCGGTCACCGTCGCTGGCCGCGTAGTGGTTTCGCCCCCAGAGCCCCTTCAGCCAGAATGACACTCAGGCAGTGGTAGGAGCGACCGGTGAAGGGCCCGATGCCATCGTACGGCGCTTCCTCGACGGCGGATTGGAAACAAGTACCAATACTCGTGATCGCCGGGAGTCAGGTCATGCCAACATATGTCTATGAATGTGCAGAATGCGGAGAGTTCGAGCAGCAGCAATCAATCAAGGAACCAGCTCTCACCCGTTGTCCGAAATGCGGTGGAGAGGTACGGCGGCTCATCGCTGGTGGTACCAGCTTCATTCTGAAAGGCGGTGGCTGGTCCAAGTCGAGCTGCGCAGATGGAAGCTGTTGTCTGCCCTCCTCCTCGCGGCGCGGCCGATGATGGACGCGCAGCCACAACGCGCCATGACGGGCACCGCGCCAGAACAACTGCGTGCATTTCGGAAGAGGAGCCAAGAGTATCTCAGGCTCGGCCATGACCGATTGGCCGCCGCGCGCTTCGTCGTCGATGCCGCGGGCGACCTTCATGGTTTGGCACTCGACATCGGTACGGGTAAGGGTCTCCTGGCCATCGAGCTCGCACGGCGCGGCATCAAGGTCGTGTCCATCGACGTGGACAACAAGGAGCGTGAGCTGGCCCAGCTACTCGCCCAGGAGGCAGGCGTAGCGGGCCGCATCAGTTTCGATCAGGGTGACGCGGCGCACATGCCTTACGCGGATGGCCATTTCGGCTGTGTCGCGATGATGGACGTGCTGCACCACCTCGCAGAACCGGTTCCGATACTGAACGAGATGGCGCGGGTCGCTGCAAAGGACGGGATGGTCATCATCGCGGATTTTGACGCGCCTGGTTTCGACCTCGTTTCTCGTATCCATCACGCGAATGGTGGCGAGCATTCGAGGACCGCGGCGACCGTGTCCCTGGCGCTCGAGGAGCTGTCGCGGGCAGGTTTCTCGTGCATGACAAAAGCGAACGGCCACCAGCACGATGTGGTTGTGTTGCGGCACGGTGGCATATAGAA
>CAZIBA010000349.1:0-3778 GCA_964536795.1 uncultured Planctomycetota bacterium
GCCCAGCAGTAGTAGGCGAAGGAATGGAGCTTGCCGGCCTGGACGACCCGGAGCAGGAGGATCAGCGCGAAGAAGCCCACAACCGCTGAGGCAACTCCGCCGACGATGAGGGGCGCCACGTCCCCAAGTGAGAGCGCGACGAGGTGACGGCATTCCAGCAGAGCTGCGCCGGCAATGGCCGGTACGGCAAGGAGGAAGCTGAAGCGCGCGGCCCGGGCCCGGTCCACGCCCCGAAACAGCCCGGCCGAGATGGTGGCGCCACTTCGGGAAATGCCGGGAACGATGGCAAACGCCTGGGCGATGCCGATGACGAGGGCGTCCAGCCAGCCCACTCGCCCCTCCTCCCGGGGCCGACGGGCATAGCGGGTAAAACAGAGGAACGTCCCCGTCACCAGGAGGGCAGAGGCCGCGACGAAAGGATTGGCGAAAAGCCCCTCGAAGAAGTCCTTCAGGCCCATCCCCACCACACCGGCGGGGACGGAGCCGAGCAGGACCCACAGGGCCAGCGCAAACCCCTCCTCCTCGTGCACGGCCCGGACCAACCCCCGCCGAGAGGCACCTGCGCCGCGGATGAAGCCGACCATCACCCGCCAGACTTCACGACGCAGTACGAGAAGTATGGCGACCAGCGTGCCCACGTGGAGCACCACCTCCCAGAGGACCTGGGCCTCCTCACCAGGTGACGAAATCCCCAGCAGCTTCTTGGCCAGCACCAGATGGCCGGAGCTGCTGACGGGAAGGAACTCCGTCAGCCCCTGGACGATGCCCAGCAGGATTGCTTTGAGCCAGGTCACGTGTGTGTCCCCACCATCGCAGACTGCGAGCGCACAGAAGGCGCCCGAGAAGCAGACCGGGACGCCGGCCAGCTCCGTGCCGCCCCTAAGATAGCCGTTCGACCGGCAAGCTGACGGGGACCCCCATCCCTAACCACGCCAGGGCGCAACGGGCTGGCCCATCTTGGCCGACTCAGTGGCTGCGATGGAGAGGGCGGCCGACTTCAGGCCATCCTCGTAGGAGCTGAGCACGATGCTCTGGTCGTTCTGCACGATGGCCTGGACGAAGGCGACGTCAATGCTGTCGGCCTTCAGTGTGGGCGGCTCGGGGAGTTCCATCGCCCCCTCAGGGATGACCACGAGCTCGCGTCCGGCCAGCTCGATGAGGCCCTCCTTGCAGATGATCTCGGTGCGCATGACGTAGTGGTTGACCATGGCCAGGCTGCCCGTCACCACGCCCACCGTTCCGCGGTCGAAGTGCATGATCATGGACTGGTTGTCCGGTATGGTGACGCCCTCCAGCTCCTTGTGCAGTTCGTGGGAGAAGCCGGCGTACACGGTGCTCACGTCCCCCAGCCAGTAGCGGAGCAGGTCGATCTGGTGGGTGATCATCTCCACGAACTGCCCGCCACCCAGCTCCATCTTCAGATACCAGCCCTTGCCCCGGGGCAGCCCGGCCCAGCGAGCCACTACCACCATACCGACGCTCCGACCTTTTAGCATCTTCTTGACCTGCTGGGCCGCTGCGCCGTAGCGCACGCTGTAGCCCACACAGGTGACGACGCCCGATTTCCGGGCAGCCTCCAGGACGGCGATGCCTTCGTCCAGGTACATCGTGCAGGGCTTCTCAGTGAAGAGGTGCAGACCGGCCTCGACGACCTTCCGGTCGATGTCGCCGTGCCCCCCCGGGGGCAAACAGACGTAGACCGCATCGAGCCCGCCAGCAGCCAGCATGTCGTCGGCCGAGGAGTAGGTCTGGCCGCCGTACTCCTTGGCTACCTCGGCCAGCCCCTCGGCGTTGAGGTCACACAGACCCGCGACCTCCACCTCGTCCATCGCAGCCACCCGCTTGAGGTGACTTCGGCCCATGCCGCCAGCTGCCCCTACCACGCCCATACGCACCAACGCCATCATCCTGCTCCTTTCGCCAGCCTCAGGTCGTGCACCCTCCAACGTCGTGGGCAAACGAACCCTACACACACCGCAATCTGTGCCACCATATCGACCCCCTCGGCAAAAGCAAGTTCGGGTTCTGCAGAAATCCCGCCCGGCCCCGGGAGCCAGAGGGGAGCTGAGGGTTGACCGGCCGGGCCGCCCGGGTTACGGTAGGGGGTGGGCACACGGAGGCTGGAGGCGGGTCGGCCTGCGTGCTTTTTTTGTCTGCGGATGCTGGAACTGGACTTGGGCATGCTGAGCGTTGTCAAGATACTGGCGATTTTCGGCCTCATCTGTTGGCTGACGGCCAGGCGCATCCCCCTGGGGTTTTCTCTCCTGGGCGGCGCCATCCTCATAGGCGTCTCCTTTGGGTTGCCCCCAGTGGACATCGCCAGGACCTTCGGCCAGAGCGCCGTGGCCCCGGCGACCATTGAGTTGGCGCTCCTGGTGGCTCTCATCCTGGCCCTGAGCCACCTGCTGAGCTCGGTGGGTCAGATGAAGCGGATAGTGACGGCCCTGGCCGGTGTCGTCCGGAACACCAAGGCCAGGCTGGCCATCCTCCCGGGTATCATCGGGCTTCTCCCTATGCCGGGTGGTGCCCTCTTCTCCGCCCCTATGGTCAAGGAGGCCAGCGAGGGGAGCGACTACGAAGCCCACCACATGACCGCCATCAACCACTGGTTCCGACACGTCTGGGAATACTGCTGGCCGCTGTATCCGGGCCTCATCCTCACCCCCAGCCTGATACCGGGTGAGCCCCTCTCGGTGCTGCAGTATGCAGCGATTCAGTCGCCCCTCACGGTGGCCGCCCTCCTCGCCGGGGTCCTCTTCGTCTTCGGGCGGGTGCAGCCCCCGCCGGCACCGGCCATCCTCGACCGTCCCATCGCTCACCGCGGATGGGAGCTGCTGGCCGCTGTCTCACCCATCCTCACCATCATCGCTGCCATCGGTGCGCTCAGGCTGATCGTCCGGTTCGTGGCCCCGGGGCTTCCCGAGCCGGTCCAGCTCGCCCTCGTCCGGCTGTACGAGCGCTGGCCGATGAAAAGCTGGGCCCTCATCGTCGGACTGGTGGTGTCCATCGCCTACGTGATGCTGACCAGGGACATCTCTCCGGCCGAGGAGTTGAGGAAGCTCGTCCGGACCAAACAACTGTGGCTCCTGGTGTTCATGGTGTTCGGCATCAAGATCTTTTCCGGGCTCATCAACGCCAGCGGCGCAGCCCAGGAGGTGGCCGAGTGGCTCCAGCAGCAGAACGTTCCCCTGCTGGCAATTGCTGCGGCCCTGCCCTTTTTCGTCGGCCTTATCACCGGCATCACGGTGGCCTTTGTGGGCGTGGCCTTCCCCCTGCTCCTGCCTCTCCTGGGTGACATGCCACTGGTCCACCAGCTCTCCTACATGATCTTCGCCTACGTCTGGGGCTTCACCGGGGTGCTCATCTCACCCGTCCACGTCTGCCTGGTGGTGACCACGGAGTACTTCAAGACCGACATGACCAAGACCTACCGCTGGCTGGTGCCGGCCAGCGCCGCGGTCATCCTGGCGGCGACGGGGATGCACCTGCTGCTCCGCTACGGGTGGGGGTGAGACGGGGGACCGGCGGCCCTCCTGGAAAGGACGACTCCATGACCTCAAAGGAACGAATCGAGGCCGCCTTCCGGAAGCAACCGACCGACAAGGTTCCTGTCGGCCACATCAGTTGCTGCTCCGAGGTGGCTTCGCAGCTTCTCGGTCGGGACGCCCACGTTGGTGGGGGAAAGCAGCAGTGGCGGGAGGCCACAGCTCACTGGCAGGGCGAGGATGCACACGCCGAGTTCGTCGAGCGGTCGTTCCAGGATGCCCTGGACCTTGCC
>CAZIBA010000350.1:0-1063 GCA_964536795.1 uncultured Planctomycetota bacterium
TGCCAGCGGGCCGATGCCGTGCGGGGAGGCGGCCGGGCTGCTGTGGCTTTCTTGTTGACCGCTGCCCGCTGGGGGCTTATAGAAGGCCCGTTGTCCGTTGGCGGTGAGTTCGTGCGTCCCTGAGGCAAGGAGTGGAGCGGTGAAGAAGAGCATCGTGCAAGGGTTCTTCCAGGGGGCACCCCTGGAGGACGTGTTCAAGCAGCTCAAGGCGGCCAATTACGACGGCCTGCAGCTCACCATGAAGGCGACGGCCGCCGATGGTGAGGTCAACCTGGAGATGCCCGTGGCCGAGGTCCGCCGAATCCGCAAGGCCGCCAACAAGGTGGGCCTCCGACTCCATTCCATAATGCCCCAGATCGGCAAGCGCCTGGGTGCGCCCACCGCGAGCGAACGGCAGGCCTGCATCGAGGGTATCGGCAAGATGCTGGAGCTGGCCAAGGGGTTTGGGTGTGAGAACATCCTCATCCATCCCGGCCACATCGACGAGACCATCCGCTACGACAGGTTCTACAAGTGGGTGGTGGAGGGTCTGCGGGCCCTGGCCCCGGCCGCCCGGAGATCGGGCATCCCACTGCTGTTGGAGAACGTGTGGAACCGGTTCATGTACAGTCCGCTGGAGGCCAAGCAGATCCTCAAGGACGTGGGCAGCCGATCCATCGGCATCTACCTGGACGTGGGGAACCTCATCCCCTTCGGCTGGCCGGAGCAGTGGATTCAGATCCTGGGCAGCCGAATCGGCGAGGTGCACATCAAGGACTTCCGTCGACGGGCCATGAACTCCTTCGGGTTCGTCTATCCCCTGATGGGGGACGTGGATTGGCACGCGGTGATCCGGGAGCTTCGCCGGATCGGGTATGAGGGCTGGCTCTGCGCCGAGTACGGTCCCTATCCGCAGTTCTCGGGGAAGGCCCTGCGGGACATCTCCACCAGCATCGACGCCATCATCGCGGTCGAGTAGCAAGGCGGGGGGGCGTCACCGACATTGGGCATGATTAGGAGTTGCTCATGCGTTGTGGGTTGAGTGCGTACAGTATGATCCGGCCGCTTCGGGCCGGCGAAATCG
>CAZIBA010000350.1:1073-3766 GCA_964536795.1 uncultured Planctomycetota bacterium
CCATCGAAGGCATCGACGCGCTGCTGGCCATCGAGTGACGTGCTGAACCGGCCGCACACGCGTCGGCTGCGCCGACGTTCGGCCGAAGGAGGCTTTGATGCGCTGTGGATTGAGTGTTTACAGCATGATTCGGCCGCTTCGGGCTGGTGAGATCGACGTGCCGGGCATCGCCGACTTCGCCCACGACCAGGGCTTCGAAGGTCTGGAGATGCTGGAGATGTGCTGGCCTGGGAACGGCTGCCTGATGGACCATGCCCACCGTCTCCGTCAGCGCTGCGAGGCCCTGGGCCTGGCCATCTCCAGCTACACGGTACACAGCAACTTCGCCCAGATGGACCAGGAGCGCCAGCGGGTCGAGGTCGAGCGGGTCAAGGGCTCTATCGACATCGGCGAGGAGCTGGGTGTCTCACGAATGCGCATCGAGAGCACCAACGGCCCTCCCCGGGACTACCAGGGTCCGTCCGAGTGGGGGGACCTGGTGCCCTGGCTGGTCGCCGGCATCCGCGAGGCGGCCGAGTACGCGGCCACCAAGCACATCGTCCTGGGCCTGGAGAACCACGGCCGCCTCGTGGGTCGGAGCACCCAGATCGAGGAGCTCATCCTCACGGTCGATTCACCGTACTTCGGGGCCAACCCGGACATCGGCAACTTCTACGTCGTCGACGAGGAACCGCTGGAGGCCATGCAGCGTCTGGCCAGGTACACGGTCCACGCTCACGTCAAGGACTTCCACCGACAGCCTCCCGACTCCGAGGTGGGAAAGGGGTGGTTCGAGTCCAACGGGGGCTTCAAGCTCCAGGGGGCCATCGTGGGCGAAGGGGTCGTGGACGTGGCCGGGTGTCTCAGGGAGCTCAAGCGAGCCCAGTACGCCGGCTTCCTCAGCCTGGAGTTCGAGGGCCCCGAGGACCCGCCCGTGGGCTGCTCCAAGGGCTTGACCAACCTGCGCACCATCCTGGCCGGCCTGTAACCGGGGCGCCCGTCCACCGACACGCTGACCACAGCCGACGGGACCCCCCGTCGCCCGGAAGGGAGAGCCATGACCGAAGAGAAGCAGGACATCCTGCTCAGTGAGTTTGTGCCCGAGCCCACGCTGGTGGTGGAGGAGCATCACGTCGAGCGGGCAAGGTTCCCGGCCGTCGACGTCCACAACCACCTGGGCTACTGGGAGCCCGACTCGACTGAGGAACTGGTGGCCACGATGGACGAGGTCGGCGTCCAGACCATCGTCAGCCTGGACGGCGGCCGGAAGCCGCTCCAGGAGCACCTGGACGCCTTCCAGAACAGGCACCCGGGTCGCTTCGTGGTCTTCACCCGTGTGCCCTGGGGCGAGTCGGAAGACCCCGACTTCCCCGCCAAGGCGGCCGAGCAGCTCAAGGGCGACGTGGATGCGGGCGCCCGGGGCTTGAAGGTGAGCAAGGTGCTGGGACTCCGGGCCAAGACGCCCGAAGGAGACCTCTACCGGGCCGACGACGAGAGGCTGGCTCCCATCTGGGAGGCCTGTGGCGAGCTGGGCATCCCCGTGCTCATCCACGTGGCCGACCCGGTGGCCTTCTTCCAGCCACTCAGCGGACGGAACGAGCGCTGGGAGGAGATGCAGGGCCACCCCGGCTGGCACTTCTTCAAGCCCGAGTACCCGTCCTTCGAGGAGCTGATGGAGCAGCAGGAACGCCTGGTCGCTGCCCACCCCAAGACGGCATTCATCAGCGCTCACGTGGGCAGCTACTCGGAGAACCTCGGGTGGGTTGCTCAGATGTTCGACAAGTACCCCAACTATTACGTCGATATCTCCGCCCGCATCGCCGAGCTGGGCCGTCAGCCCTATACCTCACGGAAGTGGTTCATCACCTACCAGGACCGCATCCTCTTCGGCACCGACTCCCGACCCAACGCCGACACCTACCGCATCCACTGGCGCTTCCTGGAGACGGCCGACGAGCACTTCCCCTACTCCGCTGGCGACCGGCCACCCCAGGGCCGCTGGTGCATCTACGGCGTCTTCCTGCCCGAGGAGGTCCTGAAGAAGCTCTACCACGACAACGCCGCCAAACTCATTGAGTTAGGGTGAGTCCGTATCGTTGCCGTTGGTGCCCCCATTGAGGGAGTGTCTTTCCTCGATTAGGTGAAGGGCCCGGGGCGCATCGTCGTCGTTGACGACCCAGACCTGTGGCGAGTCCCACAACACCGAAGCCCTCGGCACCAAGTACCATGAGGAGAAGCCCTCCCCCGTGACCTCGGCCGGGACGCCGTGTGATTCCAGAAAGTTCCTGACGATGTGCGCTTGGAGCGGATCGTCGGCCGTGTAGACAGGCCTCACGTCTCTTCCTCCAACCCAGGCAGTGACTGAACCTGTATACGATGTCCCCTCCGGCATCAAGGCGCAAGTCGGCCCCTCGACCTCTATACGTAGGGGGACGCCTGACTGCGGGAAAATAGTTGTGAGACCGGGAACGTCTGGTAGACTGAGTGTCCTCTTACAGGTGTCCCTGAAGATGCGAGGAGGCAGACATGACGGCCAAGGCAGTTGTTGCGGTGGTGTTGATCCTGGGTGCCTACGAGCCCTTCATAGCCTACGACCACATCGGCGAGACCGAGAACGTGGAGATGGTTCGGGGCCACTTCGGCTACTTCGACATCCACAACGGCAAGCTCAGGCAGGTGGACACGAGCAAGCCGGGCGTCCTGGTCTCCAAGCC
>CAZIBA010000351.1:0-3757 GCA_964536795.1 uncultured Planctomycetota bacterium
CGATCGCGGAGGCAATTCAGACACTCATAGGCGAGATCACCATCCCCTTTTGACGTCCGGCAAGCCGGCGAGGTGATGCCTCTTCTGTTCTGATTCACGCACGGCCGGATAAGACGGGCCGTGGCACACGGCTCGGGTCCTTTCTCAGTCACAGATGAATGGCGGTTGGGGTGGTGACAGAAGGCACACACTCTCCGGGTTTTGTCCACCTCCACGTCCACAGCAACTACACGCTCTCCCGGGGCGCGAGCACGGTGGAGGAGCTGTTGGAGCGGGCGCGGGAGTTGGGGATGCGGGCGCTGGCGCTCACTGATACCAACGCGCTCTATGGCAGCCTACACTTCTACAAGTTGGCAAGGGAGATGGGCATCAAGCCCATCATCGGGACCCTCATCGATGAGCCGGTCAGCGCTGGCGGTCGGAAAGGTCCGGTCGAACGTCCGAGCGCTACCGACCAGCGGAAGGCAAGGGGCTTAAGCCCCTTGTCCGTCGATGCGGGAGTTCAGCCCGGTGGTCCCTACGCTGTGCTCTTAGCACGCAACCGACAGGGCTACAGCCAACTCTGCCGGGCCATCACCGATCGGCAACTGAAGGCCGATTTCAGTTTAGCTGACTGCGTGCGGGAGCATCAGGAGGGGCTTTTTGTGCTGACGCCCGACCTGGAACTGGCCGAGTCCCTGGCCCCGGACCTGAAGCCTGGGACACTGTTTGTGGAACTGGTGCACCGGGGTGACGAGGGCAGTCGGCGGGCGTTACGTGAGCGCGCCGAGTTTGCCCGTGCGCACAACTTGCCGGTCGTAGCCACAAACGCCGTCTACTTCCACGACCCCGCCCGCTACGACACCCACCGGGTGTTGGTGGCCATTGGCAATAACAGCGTGCTCGAAGCGCTCCGTGCTGAAGAGCTGGCTCATCCCCAGCAGTACCTGAAGAGTGAAGCTGAGATGCATCGGCTCTTTTGTCGCTCGCCCGACCGCACGGCCCGACAGACAAGGGGCTTAAGCCCCTTGTCTCATCCCCAGGGACGCGAAGGGTCTGAAATCCATCTTCCTGAAGCGCTGACCAACACAGCCCGGATTGCGGAAGCCTGCGAGTTGGAGCTTGAGTTGGGTGTGCGCCACTTCCCACAGTACGACCTTCCCGAGGGCGAGACGGCCTACTCCTACCTCTCGACGTTGGCCTTCGATGGGCTCCGGGAGCGTTGTGGGCCCATCACCCCCGAGGCCCTTCGGCGACTTCAATACGAACTGGAAGTCATAAACACTCTGGGTTTCAGCGAGTACTTCCTCATCGTCTACGACATCGTAAACTACGCCCGGGGGGAGGGCATTCCGGTGGTGGGTCGGGGTTCTGCTGCGGACAGCCTGGTGAGTTACTGCCTGGGCATCACCTCGGTGGACCCGCTGGCCTACGGCCTCTACTTCGAGCGCTTCCTGAACCTCTCTCGCACCGACTGCCCGGACATCGACCTGGACTTCTGTTGGAAGGGACGCGACCGGGTAGTCCAGTACGTGTACGAGCATTATGGTTCCGACCACGTTGCTATGATCTCCACATACAATACTTATAAGTCCCGGTCGGCGTTCCGCGAGGTGGGTAAGGCCTTCGGGCTGCCCCCGACGGTGGTGGATTCTTTGAGTTCGCGCCTGCCCTACTTCTCGGCCCGGGGCATCCGCGATGCGATTGTGAGTTTTCCGGAGTGTCGCGACTTCCCCATCGATGAGGAACCGTACAGTTCCATCGTAAGTATTGCTGAGACTATCGACTGCTTCCCCCGTCACCTGAGCGTGCACGTCGGGGGCATCGTCATCAGCAGGGAGCCCCTCACCGACGTGACCCCGCTACAGGAAGCGACCAAAGGAATTGTGATAACACAGTTGGACGCTGAGCCCATCGAGGCGCTGGGGCTGGTCAAGATAGACCTGCTGGGTCAGCGCTCCCTCTCCATCATCGCCGACGTGGTGGCGCTGGTGAAACGTAACTATGGCGTCGACATCGACCCGGAGACGATTGCCGACGGCGACCCAAAGGCCGCTGAGGTGCTTCGTCAGGGCAGGACCCTGGGCTGCTTTCAGATAGAGTCGCCCGGGATGCGCAACCTCCTGGTGATGATGCGCGCGGAGAACCGCTCCGACGTCATCAAGGGCCTGTCC
This sequence comes from uncultured Planctomycetota bacterium, assembly GCA_964536795.1. GTDB lineage: Bacteria > Planctomycetota > DG-23 > CBDVDV01 > CBDVDV01 > CAZIBA01. The sequence goes on from CAZIBA010000351.1 coordinate 2,154, forward strand.
CTCATCCGTCCGGGACCCTCTTCCAGCGGGATGAAGGAGCGCTTTGTCCGCCGACGACTGGGTATGGAGAAGACCAGTTACCTAGCGCCCCAACTGCGGGACGTGCTGGGCGACACCCATGGCGTAATGCTCTACCAGGAGGACATCCTGAAGGTGGCCGAGGCGGTGGCCGGGTTCAGCCTGGCCGAGGGCGACCAACTCAGGAAAGCCATCTCCAAGCAGCGCTCGCGGAAAAGGATAGAAGCCCTGCGGGAGCGCTTCGTACGCGGGGGCCTGGCCCGGGGCGTGAGCCGGAGGGCAACCGAAGCCATCTGGCAGCAGATTGCCAACTTCGCCGGCTACTCCTACTGCAAGGCCCACGCCACCACCTACGGACACATCTCCTACGCAGCGGTCTGGCTCAAGGCCCGGTACCCGGCGGAGTTTTTGGTCTCGGTGCTTAACAACCGGGCCGGCTTCTACGAACCGCGCAGCTACCTGGAGGAAGCGCGTCGATGGGGCGTCGCCATCCTCCCACTGGACATCAACGACAGCGACGTGTATTTCACTGCGGGTGTGCCACGGCCGGTCTTGCCCGGCCGTGTTCAAACGATGAGGCCGGGGGGAGGACGGTGTGCAGAGCGGGGCCGGGGGACCCTGCGGGTGGGTTTTATGGCCGTGAAGGGCCTGACGGAGCGCACGCTGCGCAGGCTCATCCGGACCCGGGAGAAGCGTCCCTTCCAGGGCCTGGCCGACTTCCACGCCCGGGTACGACCCGGACAGGCCGAGGCCGAGGCCCTCGTCCTGGTCGGTGCTTTCGACCGTCTGGGAAAGACGCGCCCCCAACTGCTCTGGCAACTGGAACTTCTGTGCAGGCAGCGACCTTCCCCCCCTGACACCCCTCTCCTTCCGACCATCGGAGGCCAGAGGATAGGCAAGGGGCTTAAGCCCCTTGTCCCCGAGCTTCCTGAGTTCTCGCTGGCCGAACGGGTAGCCTTCGAGCAGGAGCACCTGGAGATGACACCCAGCGCGCACCCCCTGGTCTGCTTCAGTGAGGCATTGACGGGCGATGGGCTCACGCCTGCGGCAGAGCTGGTGGAGCACGTGGGTGAGACTGTACGGGTGGCCGGTGTGCTGGTGGCCAGTCGGCGGGCGCGCACCAAGGCGAACCTGTTTATGGAGTTCCTCACCCTGGAGGACGAGACGGGCCTGGTGGAGGTGACCCTCTTTCCCAAGGTCTATCAGAAGTACGGACACCTGGTCCGTAGCCGCGGGCCTTTTGTGGTGGAAGGGAAGGTGGAAGACCAGTTCGGCGCCCTCACCGTCTCCGCCCAGGACCTCCGCCTGCTCCGTCGGTCGGGAGCGCGCCTGCTGCGCCCCGTTGCTCGTCCTCGGCTCTGACCCCGCGCGCGCAGCGCGGCAAAGCAAAACGCGACCTCCTGGTTTTCCGACAGTGTTCCGAGCATCATAGAGACAAACACACCCGCCCGAGGAAAAGTAGACTGTCCCGTTTTTCTCTCCCCCTCTGCCGGGGAAACAGTATTATGTCCACGGGTTTCCAGTCCCCCGTATCCAGCGTACTTCATCCCTCACCTCCCATCCGACTCGCACTTCGGGCCGCCCCG
>CAZIBA010000352.1:0-3744 GCA_964536795.1 uncultured Planctomycetota bacterium
CTGGACGGTTCGACCCTTCGGCAAGCTCTCTTCGACAGGCTCAGGGCAAGCAGGGCAGGCAAGGCTTACCGCAGTCAGGCGGACAGACCTGAAGGTCTGTCCCTACCCACAGGCAAGAAGGGAGGACCTCAGTGGCCCAGGAACAGGTCTCCGTCAAGAAGCTGATTGAGAAGGGCGTCTACAGTCAGGGCAAGGCTGTCCACCTGTACCGCATCTTCTACGAGCACGGTCCGGCCAACGGTACCGGTCTCTTTCTGCCCATCGACCAGGGCCTGGAGCACGGGCCCGTCGACTTCTTCCCCAACCCACCCAGCGTGGACCCCGACTTCCAGTGTCGCCTGGCCCTGGAGGGGAACTACTCGGCCATCGTCTTTCAGCCTGGTCCCTCCCGCAAGTATATGCGGCCCTACGTCGGCCGGGTGCCCCTGGTCTACAAGCTGAACGGCAAGACCAACGTCCCCTCCGACGACGAGGCCTTCTCTCCGCTCACCGGCACCGTCGAGGAGGCCTGCCAGTTGGGGGCCGACGCCGTCGGCTACACCCTCTACGTCGGCTCGCCGGCCCAGGACCGCGACTTCGCCCAGCTCACCGCTGTTCGCAGCGAGGCCGAACGCCTGGGGATGCCCGTTATCGTCTGGAGCTACCCGCGCGGCAAGGCCATCAAGAGCAAGGGGGGCCGCGATTCGCTCTACGCCGTCGATTACGCCGCCCGGGTGGCCTGCGAACTGGGCGCCGACGTGGTCAAGCTCAACCTCCCCAAGTTCGTCGACAAAGACCTGCCCAACCAGCCCAAACCGTACGACGGAATCAAGCTGGAGGCCAGAGAAGCCATGGCCAAGGTGGTGGAGTCGGCAGGTCGGGTGCCGGTGCTAGTATCGGGAGGGAGCAAGATCAGCGATGAGGACCTGCTCCAGAAAGCCGAGGACTGCCTCGAGGCCGGCGTGGTGGGTCTCATCTTCGGTCGCAACATGTGGCAGCGGGAGCTCACCGAGGCCCTGGCCATAACCAAGAAGGTCCACGAGCTTATGGCCGCCCACGGCCGCTGACGGGGAAACAGCCACCGGCCCGGGTGGCGGCCGCTGAGTCCGGCTCAGCGGCCCACCGGGCCGGTGCTCTCTTCGGGAACCTGCTCGAGAAGTCCTGGGAGTCGTCAGTGCGATACCGAACGTACGGAAAGACGGGGCTGCGGGTGTCGGCCCTGGGTTTCGGGGCCATGCGCCTGCCCGAGGTCGGTGAGCGGGTCGACCGGGAGAAAACCAACGCCATCGTCCGCTCGGCCGTCGAGGTGGGGGTGAACTTCTTCGACACGCACTACCTGTACCACCGTCAGGAAAGCGAGGCCGCCCTGGGCGAAGCTCTGGAGGGTGTCCGCGGGCGGGTCGTCGTCCAGACCAAGGCACCGATGTATCAGCCCGAAACCCCCGAGGACACGCTCCGTGGTCGCCTGGAGACCACTCTCGAGCGCCTGCGCACCGACTACCTCGACTGCTATCTCAACCACATGCTCTCCTACGAGCGCTGGTGCGACCCGGCCAACGGGCCCGCCTTCCTCAAGCTCGCCCGCCAGGCGCAAAGCGAGGGCCTGGTCCGCCACGTGGGCTTCTCCAGCCACGATACGCCCGAGAACGTCGTCAAGCTCATCGACACCGGCGAGTTCGAGTGTCTGGTGCTCCAGTACAACCTGCTCAACCTGGCCAACGAGGGGGTCATCGCCCACGCCGCCGAGCGCGGGATGGGGGTGGCCATCATGGGCCCGGTGGGAGGCGGTCGACTGGCCGCCCCCTCGCCCGAGATTCAGGCGCTGCTCCCGGGGAAGACCCACGGTAGTGCAGAGCTGGCCCTCCGTTTCGTCCTGGCCAACCCGGCCGTCAGTGTCGCTATGAGCGGGATGACCAGCGTGAAGATGGTGGAGGAGAACGCTCGCACCGCCAGCCTCGACAGCCCCCTGAGCGAGGCCGAGCAGGAGGCCATCAAGGCCGCCCTCCAGGAGAAGTCCCGCCTGGCCGACCTCTACTGCACGGGCTGCAACTACTGTATGCCCTGCCCAGAGGGCGTGGCCATTCCCCACGTCTTCTCGCTGATGAACACCGCTCGCCTCTACGGCCTGCGGGACTGGGCCCGCCGGCGCTACGCCCAGCTCGGTCCCGACCACTGGCGGAAGTGGATGAACGCCTCGGCCTGCATTGAGTGTGGCGAGTGCGAGGAGAAGTGCCCCCAGGACATCCCCATTATCGAGCAGTTGAAGGAATGTCACGACGAGCTGGGCTGAGCGCCGCGGCCCCGTGGTCGTCGGCTGAGTGAACTGAAGCCGTGCCCCCGCCGCCAGGGCGCACGATGCCGCAGAATGAGGGGACTGACCAATGCAGTATCGCGAGTACGGAAACACGGGCTGCCGGGTGAGTCAGCTCGGCTTCGGGCTGATGAGGCTCCCTACCCGGGACGACGGCAAAGTGGACCGAGACGAGGCGGTCAGGATGATTCTTCGCGCCGCCGAGCTGGGCGTCAACTTCTTCGACACCCACTTTGGCTACCACGGCGGGGAAAGCGAGGAGACCCTGGGCGACGCCCTCAAAGCCGGCCTCAAGCGCGAGGACATCTTCATACAAACCAAACACCCCACCTACAACAAGCCCGACAGCGGCCGCCACCGCGACCGCCTGGAAACCCAGCTTGAGCGCCTGGGCACGGACTATATCGACATCTACTTCACCCACTCCTTCTCCTGGAAGGGCTACAACGACTACGGCAAAGACTTCCTGGCGATGGCCCGCAAAGCCAGGGACGAGGGACTCATCCGCCACCTCGGCTTCAGCTTCCACGACACGCCCGAGAACCTCAAAAAGCTCATCGACACGGGCGAGTTCGAATGCATGTTAGTGCAGTATAACCTGCTTGACCGGGCCAACGAGGAGATGATTGCCTACGCCCGCGAGCAGGGGATGGGCGTCTCGGTGATGGGCCCCTTGGGAGGCGGGCGGCTGGCCGCTCCCAGTGAGGAAATCCAGAAGATGCTTCCCACGGCGTCGGCCGGTTCGGCCGAGGTGGCCCTCCGCTTCGTCCTGGCCAACCCGATGGTGTGCGTGGCCCTCTCCGGCATGAGTACCATGGAGCAGTTGGAGGAGAACTGCCGAACTGCCGACCTCACCCAGGCCCTTTCTCCCGAAGAGCTGGCCCGCGTCCAGGCCATCCTCGAAGAGAAAAAGGAGCTGGCCGAGCTTTACTGCACGGGCTGCAACTACTGCATGCCCTGCGAGCAGGGGGTGGCCATCCCCCACATCTTCACACTGATGAACACCTACCGCCTCTACGGCCTCAAACGATGGGCCCAGCGGGAGTACGCCCGCCTGGGACCCAAGCACCGCCGGGGCTGGATGCAGGCCGACGCCTGCATCGAGTGCAGCCAGTGCGAGGAGAAGTGCCCCCAGAAGATAGAGGTCATTAGGCAGCTCAAAGAAGCCCACGAGGCGCTCAGCGGGGGAGAGTCATAGGCCCCCCGGACTGTCTATGTGCCCGATGGGGAGCCGCCTAATCCCCCGCTGCCCCTCAGTCGCAGGTCCCGGGTGACGGTTTCTCCCTCATTCAGAACGACGTCCACAGGCATTGCCGCTGGCGACGACGCCACCCGCCACGACCCCGCCGGCAGGTTGGACAAGCGGTAGCGCCCCTCGCTATCGGTCACCGCAGGGCGGTAGTCAGGACCGAAGGCGCCTCGCACGCCGGTCGTATCGTTCCACAGGACACGGA
>CAZIBA010000353.1:0-3730 GCA_964536795.1 uncultured Planctomycetota bacterium
CTGTGCTCACCACAGGCAGCCCAAATCCCTTTTACACACAACACGGTACACTATGACCTGCGGGCAGGCGTTGCGCGTGCACGGGCGCGCGGTTATACTGCCGGTCTGGGGTTCTCCGATCACAGGTGCAGGATGGCAGCCAAGAAGCGTGCAACGCAGAGCCCTCGCATCTCCAACCGCCGGGCACGCCACGACTACCTCATCCTGGAGACGGTGGAGGCGGGCCTCGAGCTCCGGGGCTGCGAGGTGAAGAGTCTCAGGCGGGGTCAGGCCAGCCTGGCCGAGAGCTTCGTGCGCATCGAGGACGGCGAAGCCTTCGTGTACGGCATGTACGTTGCCCCCTACGAGGAGGGCTCCTACAACAACCCTCCCTCCCGGCGGCCGCGCAAGCTGCTGCTCCACCGTCGAGAGATCAGTCAACTGGCCGCCGCCGCCTCCAGGAAGGGCTACACGTTGGTCCCCTTGGCCCTTTACTTCAAGCGGGGCTACGCCAAGATGCAGGTGGCCCTGGCCCAGGGGAAGCGTCAGTACGACAAGCGCGAGACCATCAAGAAGCGCGAGGCCCAGCGAGAAATGCGCCGGGCCGCCAAGGGCCGGCCACAGTGAAAGGAACTCCCTGACCGGTCGGCCACCGTGGGGTCCGCAGGTGATGACGTGACGAAGTGCCCTGCTCTACAGAGAACTCGCACACGGGCGGTCTGATGAGTGACGAAAAGCTGAGGTACGTCTACGGCCCGGTTCCCTCCCGCAGGCTGGGGCTGTCGCTGGGGGTGGACATCGTCCCTCTGAAGACCTGCACGCTCAACTGCGTCTATTGCCAGCTCGGCCCCACGGCGGAGACGGCCGTCGATCGGCGGCCCTACGTGCCCATCGACCAGGTGGTGGCCGACGTCGCCCGGGCCCTCCGCGAACGCCCCACACCCGACTTCGTCACCATCTCGGGTTCCGGTGAGCCCACGCTCCACAGCCAACTAAGGGAGCTCATCGACCGGCTCCAATCCATCACCCACCTCCCCATCGCCATCATCACCAACGGGACGCTCCTCTGGGTGCCCGAAGTTCGGGCAGCATGCGTCAAGGCCGACCTGGTGGTCCCCTCGCTCGACGCTGGCGACGCCGAGCAGTTCGCCAGGGTCAACCGACCGCACCCCGAGATCACCTTCGACAGACTGGTCTCGGGCCTGCAGGCGCTTCGCCAGGAGTACGGTGGGCAGATTTGGCTGGAAGTCTTCATCGTACGGGGGATCACCGACAGAGAGGAGGCCGTCCGGGAGATCGCCCGCCTCGCTGCCGAGATCAGGCCCGACCGCGTGCAGCTCAACACGGCCGTGCGCCCGGCGGCCCAGGCCGACGTCCAGCCCGTGCCCCGGGAGAGGATGGAGGAGCTGGCCAGGCTCTTCGACCCGCCGGCCGAGGTGGTGGCCGACTACCAGCGCTCCCCTGAGGCCGCCCGAGAATCGGGCAAGGCCGAGGTGGTCATGGAGATGCTCAGCCGACGCCCCTGCACCGTGGAGGACCTGGCGGCCGGGCTGGGCCTTCACCCCAACGAGGTGGTGAAGTTGGTGAACGAGCTGCTTCGCACCGGCGCCCTCACCGCTGAGGCCCGCTCCGGCCGCCGCTACTTCCGTCCCTCCCAATCGACTGAATAGCGCTAAGGAATACGCGCAGCCACGGACACCCTGGAAGGAGCCACTCGATGGACTGTGCTCGATGCGAGACCAGGAACTGCGCCGACTGCGAAGAGGCCAACGCCTTCCGCAGCGAGCTCCCTCCCCTCTACGGCGACGAGGAGACCCGCCGCATCGCCGTGGCCGCCCGACAGATCGAGTCCACCTACTACGGCAAAGCCTGCCGGCTGGAGGAGGTCATCCTGTTTGCTAAGGAGATGGGCTATGAGAAGTTGGGGGTGGCCTTCTGTGTCGGCCTGAGAGAAGAAACCCGTACCCTGGTGGAGCTGCTGGAGAAGCATTTCGAGGTGTCCAGCGCCTGTTGCATGGTCTGCGGGCTCACCCGCGCGGAGGCTGGCATCCTCCCGCCTGGAGAGTCGGGCACCGGCGGCACCACCTGTAACCCCATCGGTCAGGCCCGGGCCCTCCAGCGCGACGGCACCCAACTCAACGTCATCGTGGGCCTCTGCATCGGCCACGACGTGCTCTTTGCCAAGTACAGTCACGCCCCCGTGACCACGCTCGTAGTCAAGGACCGCGTCCTGGCCCACAACCCCGTCGGCTCCCTCTATTGCCGATACGTCCGCAGGAGGATCGAGACCCTCGCTCTCAAGTGAAGCGCGCTGCGAAGACCGTGGCGAAGGGGTGGTAGCCGACGGCGCGGGCGGCGCGGATGGAGGGGATGTTGCTGGTTAGTGTGCCGAAGACGCCGACCAGCCCTTGCCGGAGCAGCTTACCCGTCGTGGCCGAAACAACGGCCTTACCGTGGCCCCGCCCACGGTGCTCGGCCAATGTGCCCACCATCACGTTACCCACGCGGTCTGAGAACTCGCCGACCGGGTGCGTGCCCGCAAAGGCGACGGGGTTACCGTCGACCCAGCAGGCGAAGGCGGCTCCGTCCTTGAGGAAGTAGTCGGCGTCGTCGGGTGCACCGACCTGGCCGAGCGCGAGCATGCAGCCCCCAGGCCCCACGTGCCTCTCGCTGGAGCCGACGACTTTCACCTCCCCCGGCCCGATGGAACTCAGGGGGTGCCCTGCGCGGGTCGAGTAGTACGCTTCCACCTTCTCCCGCGTTCCGTCTCGCATCACTGTGCCCTTAGGTGGCCGCGGTCAGCTCAGCAGGCTGGTTTTCGGGCCTGGATGATGAGGGTGTTGCCCCCGGTGAGGATGGCCGGACCCTCTACTTCGTCGAGCAGGTAGCGCTGTCGGCCCCGGCGGGGCCAGAGGCGGGTGTAAAGCCTGATGAGGGCAACCAGGGGCCAGAGAAGCAGTTGCATCGGTTTGCCCCGGTCGCGGAAGAGCTTCTCCACCCTCAGTCCGGCCATTTCCAGCATCAGCTTCACCTGGGGGTAGCCTGCCGGGCTCAGGTGAAGCATGGCCACGCCCTCCGGGCCCAGCTCATCGAGCACCTCGGGTGGGACGGGCTTGGTGAAGGAGCCGGTGATGAGGAACTTGAGTCGGCGCTCGATGTTGAGGTAGTTGGGCACCGAAAGCACCAGCACGCCACCCGGGTGAAGCACACGGGCCATCTCACGGACCGCCTGGTACGGGTTCTCCAGGTGCTCCAAGCCCTCGATGCAGGTGACGCAGTCGAAGGAGCTCTCCTCGAAGGGGAGCGAGCGGCAGAGGTCCGCCTGACGGAAGGGGAACTCACCGACAGCGAAGCGTTCTCCGTTGATGTCGGAGCAGGTGACCTGGAACCCCAGCCCGGCCAACTGACGGGCCAGGAGACCGCTGCCGGCCGGCACGTCAAGGAGCGTGCCCCGGGGCAAGGCTCCCACGACCTCCAGCACCCGTGTGTGCACGGCCTCACGGGCCAGCCTGAGCGGCTCTCCCGTCATCGTGGAACGTCCCTCCCGGTAGCAGGTACTGAGGTGCCCGTGGAATGCTACGGTGGCAGGACCGTACGGTCAAGAGGAAGCGACCGCACATAGTGCAGCCTCTTCCGTGCAAGAGGGGGATTCGGCTACTGCTGGGACATAGGGAGCCGCCGGCCGACGCTGAGCGCCGTGGGTGGCACACCTTGAGCTTGCTCAAGGTGTGTGCGGAGCACCGGAAGGGAT
>CAZIBA010000354.1:0-3725 GCA_964536795.1 uncultured Planctomycetota bacterium
CCTGTGGCTCGACGTCGGAGGTGACCAGCTCCATGATCTCGCGCTCCTCCTCGTCGGTCGGATAGTCGACGAGGACGTGGAAGAGGAAGCGGTCCAGTTGGGCCTCGGGGAGCGGATAGGTGCCCTCCAGCTCGATGGGGTTCTGGGTGGCCAGCACGAAGAAGGGCTCCTCGAGGGGATAATCGACGCCGCCGATACTGACCTTGCGCTCCTGCATGGCCTCCAGCAGGGCGGCCTGGGTTTTTGGTGGGGTGCGGTTGATCTCGTCGGCCAGGATGATGTTGGCGAAGACGGGGCCCTCGAGGAACTTGAAGCGCCTCTCACCGGTGACGGGGTCGTCCTGGATGACCTCGGTGCCGGTGATGTCGGCGGGCATGAGGTCGGGGGTGAACTGGATGCGGTGGAAGCGGAGAGACAGGCAGTTGCTGATGGTGGAGACGAGCAGGGTCTTGGCCAGTCCGGGCACGCCCACCAGCAGGCAGTGGCCTCGGCTGAACATGGCGATGAGGACCTCGTCGATGACCCGCTGCTGGCCGACGATGACCTTGCGGATCTCGCCCAGGATGCGCTCGTAGGCCTCCCGCAGCTTCTCGACGGCCCGCAGGTCGTGGTCCTGCACCTCCTCCTCGGTGGGTGGGGCCAGTTCCTCCACGTCGGTCGAGAGCTCCTCGCCCTCGACGATGAGGGCCTGGGGCTGGAGCAGGTGGCCACACTGGCACTTGCGGATGATGTGGTCGGCGTCGGCCACCTTGTAGCGCTTATTGCAGGTGGGACACTCGATGATGGGCATCCGGGGACTCCTTGGTTACGGGTCGGGCCAGGGGGGTGAGCCCGCTGTTCAGTCGTTGTCCTCTGCTGGTTCTTCCTCCGGGGCCTGGCCGGCGGTCGGCTGGTCGGCTGCCGGGCTCTCGTCGCTGTGGACCTCCTGGTCGGAGGTGCTCACCTCCTTCATCACCCGGGCCACGGCCGCCAGGCGGTCGCCTTCTTCCAGGCGGATGACTGCCACCCCCTGGGTGTTGCGGCCGATGACACGGGTCTCGGAGACGGGCGAGCGGATGATGTTGTTGGCAGAGCTGATGAGCATCACTTCGTCATCGGGCAGCACGTCCAGCAGGCCGATGACCCGGCCGTTGCGCTCGGTGGCCTTGATGTTGATGATGCCCTTGCCCCCCCGGCTCTGCCGGCGGTACTCGGCGAAGGAGGTGCGCTTGCCGAAGCCGCCTTCACAGACGGTCATGAGCGTGGCCCGCTCGTCCACCACCACCATGTCCACCACCGAGTCGCCCTTGCGCAGTTGGATGCCCTTGACACCCCGGGTGGCCCGGCCCTGGCTCCTCAGTTGGGTCTCCGGGAAGCGGATGGCGTAGCCCAACTTGGTGCCCAGGACGATCTCCTGGTTCCCCCGGGTGAGTCGACAGCGGATGAGGGTGTCGCTCTCGTCCAGGTTGATGGCGATGATGCCCCCCCGCTGGGGTCGGCCGTAGGCCTCCAGGGCGGTCTTCTTCACCACGCCCCGGGCGGTGGCCATCACCAGTTGACGGTCGTCGAAGTTGCGTACCGGTATCATGCTGGTGAGGGTCTCCCCGCCGTCCAGCTCCAGGAGGTTGACGACGGCCCGGCCCCGGGCGGTGCGGGAGAGCTGGGGGACGTCGTAGACCTTCTGCCAATAGACCTTGCCCCGGTCGGTGAAGAACAGGAGGTAGTCGTGGGTGGAGGCGATGAAGAGGTGCTCGATGAAGTCGCCCTCTTTGGTCTGGGCGCCGGTGATGCCTTTTCCGCCCCGGTGCTGTCGTCGGTAGACGGTCAGCGGCATCCGCTTGACGTAGCCGGCGTGACTGATGGTGACGGCCACGTCCTCCTCGGCCACCAGGTCCTCGACGTCCAGGTCGGCGGCCTCCGCCACGATCTGGGTTCGCCGGTCGTCGCCGTAGCGCTCACGGAGCTCGTAGAGGTCCTCGCGGATGATGTCCAGGACCAGGTTCTCGTCGGCCAGGATGGCCCGGTAGCCCTCGATGTCCTCCTGCAGACTGGTCAGTTCCTCCTCGATCTTCTGTCTTTCCAGGCCGGTGAGTCGTTGGAGCCTCATCTCCAGGATGGCGGTGGCCTGACGGTCGGAGAGCTTGAAGCGCTTGGTCAGGCGCTGGTGGGCGGTGGGGACGTCCTTGCTCTTCTTGATGGTCTCGATGACCTCGTCGATGTGGTCCAGGGCGATGAGCAGGCCTTCGAGGATGTGGGCCCGGGCCTCGGCCCGGTCCAGCAGGTAGCGGGTGCGTCGGCGGATGACCTCCATACGGTGGTCCTTGAAGGCCACCAGCATGTCCTTGAGGGACATGGTCACCGGTCGGCTGTCGACCAGGGCGATGAGGATGATGCTCGTGCTGTTCTGCAGGGGGGTGTGCTTGAAGAGCTGGTTGAGGACCACCTGCTCTTCGGCGTCCCGGCGGAGCTCGACGACGATGCGCATCCCCTCCCGGTCGCTCTCGTCGCGCAGGTCGCTCACCCCGGCGATGGTCCCCCGGTTGACGGCCTGGGCCAGGTGTTCCTTGAGGGTGGTCTTGTTGACGGCGTAGGGGATCTCGGTGATGACGATGTTCCGTCGGCCGCCCCGGACGGTCTCGAAGTGGGTACGCCCGCGGACGCTGACCGTGCCCCGACCGGTGGTGTACCCGCTGACGATGCCCGCCCGTCCGCAGATGATGCCTCCGGTGGGGAAGTCGGGCCCGGGGATGACCTTCATCAGCTCGGCGACGGTCACCTCGGGCTCCTCGATGACCTTGACGAGAGCGTCGCACACCTCCACCAGGTTGTGCGGTGGGATGGAGGTGGCCATACCGACGGCGATGCCCGAGCTGCCGTTACAGAGCAGGCTGGGGAACTTGCCCGGGAGCACCACCGGCTCGGCCCGGGTGGCGTCGTAGTTGGGCACGTACTCGACGGTGTCCTTCTCGATGTCCTCCAGCATCTCCATGGCCACAGCGGATAGACGGGCCTCGGTGTAGCGCATGGCTGCGGCCGGGTCCGCGTCGATGCTGCCGAAGTTCCCCTGGCCGTCGATGAGCATGTAGCGCATGTTGAAGTCCTGGGCCAGACGGACCAGGGTGGGATAGATGACGCCTTCGCCGTGCGGGTGGTAGTTGCCGGAGGTATCGCCACAGATCTTGGCGCACTTGCGGAATCGGCTGCGCGGACCCAGGCTCAGGTCGTTCATGGCCACCAGGATGCGTCGCTGGGAGGGCTTCAGACCGTCGCGCGCGTCAGGCAGGGCCCGGCTGACTATGACGCTCATGGCATAGGTGAGGTAGGAACGCTGCATCTCCTCTTCGATGAGGAGGTCGCGGACGTTGTCACGCTTGCCGAGCTGCTCCAGACTCATCAGCACTCCCAACCTGTGGCACCGTGGCACAAGGGAGAGGTGGACGCCTCGGGCCTGACCTCCCAACCCAGACCGCGGCCCGAACAGGCCTCGCGAAACCTTTATTCTACCCGCAGAAGCAGGCCCCAGGCAACCATTTTCCCCACCCCGTCCGGGCGTCGGCTGCACGTCAGGATTGTGGGGACGGGTGAAGGCTGGGTGCTGGGGACGGCCCGCCTTGGGCATGACACCGGGCGGGACAGCCTACTTCGCCGAAGTGGCCTTCGGCTACGAAGGCTGAAAGACCCGCGCGGGCACACTTCTGTTTCCCAAGGCGGCAGGTCCATTTCGAGGGTGTGCCACGGCCCGTACG
>CAZIBA010000355.1:0-3701 GCA_964536795.1 uncultured Planctomycetota bacterium
TGACGACTGGGGTTTCCACTACTGGCGGGGGGACTTCACCGAGTTGGAGCGTGGTGGCCGGGTGGTCATCGAGGCCGAGGTGGAGGGCAAGCCCGTACGCTCACCCGTCTTCGAGATCGGAACCGACGTCGTGTGGAAGGGCGTGGCCCCCCTTCTCGTCGAATACTTCCGCCGAGCCCGGAACACCAAGCCCAACGGGGTGCTGGAGGGCGAGGAGCGCTACTACGAGACCAGTGGGGCCTGGTACGAGTTGGGCGACCGAGGTGGCACGCTGATGCGTGACGCCTGGAAGGTCCTGTGGGCCCTGGCCCAGACCCGCGACCGGGACCCCTTCCTGGAAGCCGCCCGGGATGAGCTGCTTTTCGGCTCCCTCTGGTGGAAGCGCATCATGATCCACTACCCTCGCACGGGACGGATCATCAGCGCCGCCGGTGGCTGGCTCAGTGACGACGGCCGCATCTCCTGGTACGACTACCCGGCCGGGGAGCAGCAGCACGAGAAGCTCCTCTCGCTGGCCCTCTACCTGATGCTCTTCCGTCACCTGCACGACTCCGGTTTCCTCAAACGGGCCGAGAAGATGTGGTCCTTCTATCGCGACTGGATTACCAGCGACCGCATCTTCAGCGTCTACTACGACACCCTGACTGCAGAGGAGGCCGGCCCCGAGCTCCGTACCAGTTGGCCGTCCCCCGGACGGAACCTGACCCTGGTGGACGACGCCGCCTTCCTCTTCGGAGACGTGGAGATGTACCGGGAGCTCAAACAGCACGCCTACCTGGAGCACGCCCGCGAACTCGTCGACCGTCTGCTCACCGAAGCCCAGGACCCCGAGCAGCGCGCCCTCCAGTGGAACAACGCCTACGACCACCTCCACGTCACCAGTCTGGCCCACTTTGCCGCCCACGCCCCCCAGGGCCCGCGCCACGACGTCATCCTTGGCGAGCTGGAGGACTTCTTCGACGCCCACGTCCGCTGCGCCGAGTCGGCCAGCCCTTTTGGGATCGCCCGCAAGAACTTCGCCGGCTGTGAGGCCTGGCGACCCCGCGGGCGCCTCCGGCAGGTCGGTCCCGCTTTCTTCGACCGTCGCCCCGAGGGCCTGGGCACCAACCCCCAGCTCGCCCTGGAGGCCTGGCAGGCCCTCTTGGTGAACCGCGTGGTTCCCAAGGAGGAGTACCGTCGCTTCGCTCAGGCCCACATCGACTGGATCCTGGGTCTGAACCCGCGCGGGCTGTGCATGGTGAAGGGGGTGGGGAGCGTGGTTCCCCCGATGGCCCCCGGGGGTCTGTTCGACGGCTCCGTCTGCCTGGGGCTGGTGAGCGACGGCTCCCGTGACCGTCCCTGGCTGGGGGCCTGGGACCAGTCCGAGAAGGAGGGCGAGGTCGACCGGATCGCCGGACACCGTCCCTGGGCCCAGTCGGGCGCCCTGCTGGGGGGCGCCGGGTCCCTCCTCCTGGCCCTCTCTATGACCTGATACACAGCTCGGCTCAGAGGAGACGCCCTACACCCTCGTCATGGCACGTGTTGCTTACGTCATAGCCACCCTGGACCGTGGGGGAAGCGAATCCCAGTTGGTGCACCTGGCCACCGGGCTGGACCGCTCCCGCTTTCAGCCCACCGTCATCGCCCTTACCCGAGGCGGGCCGCTGGAGTCGGCCCTCGCCGGGACCGGCATTTCCACCTTTATCCTGCAGAAGCGCCGGAAGCTCGACCTGCTGGCGTTCCGTCGGCTGAGAGAACTGCTGCGCCTTCTTCGTCCGGACATCGTCCACACCTGGCTCTTCACAGCCAGCGCCTACGGACGCTGGGCCGCACTCGGGGCCGGGGTTCCACACCTGCTGGCCTCCGAGCGCTCCACCGACCCGGCCAAGCCCTGGGCCAACCGACTCATCGACCGCCGACTGGCCCGGCGAACCGACCGCATCGTCGCCAACTGCCAGGCCGTAGCCGACGTCTGCACCCGGCGGCTGGACCTCCCGGCCGAACACGTCCTCATCATCCCCAACGGCCTGGAGCTCCAGCCTCTGCCGGCCGACGCCGGCGACCGGTTCCGGACCCGGGAAGGCCTGTCCGCCGACGCCCTCCTGTTCACGACCGCCTGCCGACTGGACGGAAGCAAGGCCGTGGACGATCTCGTGCGCGCCCTGGCCCGGGTGGCCGCAGAACTGGAGCGGGCCTATCTCGTCGTCGTCGGCGCCGGTGACGAGCTCCCCCGCCTGAGGGCCCTGGCCGGGCACCTGAGAGTGGCCGAACGGGTCATCTTCCTCGGCGAGGTCGCCGAGGTGGGGGAGGTGTTGGCGGCTTCGGACGCCTTCGTTTTCGCCTCGCTCTACGAGGGGTTGCCCAACGCCCTGCTGGAGGCGATGGCCGCGGGGCTTGCGGTGGTGAGCACAGCGGTCGGGGGCATCCCGGAGATCATAAGCGAACGAGAAACGGGCTTGCTGGTCCCCGTTCGGCGGCCCGATGAGCTGGCCGCGCGAATGTTGGAGTTGGCCGGCGACCCGGGCCTCCGCCATCGGCTGGGCGAGTCGGCGAAGCGGAAGGCCCGGGAGTTCACGATGGAGCGGATGGTGAACGCCTACCAGGAGCTGTACGAACAGGTCCTTGCCGGGAAGCCCCGCTCCCAGTAGATACTTGGAGGTCCTGCTGAGACGCCCTCTCCCTGCGGGAGAGGGCTGGGGTGAGGGGCCGATGCCTGGTGATTCCCCCTCTCACCCTACGTCCTGCCCCGGCGGGAAGCGAGTTTCGCTACAGGCCCCTGGTCGGCACCAGGTTCGACGAGAGACGAGCATGTGTGGTATCTGTGGCGTCTATAACTTCGGGAGCGGCGAGCCGGTCGCCGAGGGAGAGCTTCGGCGGATGATGGCGGTGCTCCGTCACCGCGGTCCCGACGACGAGGGGACGTACGTCAGCCCCGACTGCCCGGCCCTCGGCCTCGGTCACACCCGGCTGAGCATCATCGACCTTGCCAGGGGCCATCAGCCTCTGGCCAACGAGGACGGGTCCGTCTGGGTGGTGCTGAACGGCGAGGTCTACAACTACCAGGAACTGCGTGGCGAACTGGAGTCCCGGGGCCACCGGTTCAGCACCGAGACCGACACCGAAGTGATAGTGCATCTCTACGAGGAGCACGGCACGGCCTGTCTGGGGCACCTGCGCGGGATGTTCGCTCTGGCGCTGTGGGACGAGCGTCGGCGTCGACTCTTCCTGGCCCGCGACCGGCTGGGGCAGAAGCCTCTGGTCTACTGGAGCGACGGGGAGCGCTTCCTCTTCGCCAGCGAGGCCAAGGCCCTGCTTCAGGTGCCGGGCGTGCCCCGGGAACTGGAAGCCGAGGCCCTCCACCACTACCTTACCCTCCAGTACGTCCCTGCGCCGCTCACCATGTTCCGGGGCATCCGCAAGCTTCCGCCTGCCCACTTCCTCCTCGTGAGCGACCGCGTCGCCCAGCCCAGCCGATACTGGCAGCCCGGCTTCGACCGCGAGGAGGTGCGCTCGGAGGCGGAGTACGCCGAGGAACTCCGCCAGACGCTGCGGGAGGCGACCCGGCTCCGCCTCCGTAGCGACGTCCCGCTGGGGGCCTTCCTCTCGGGCGGCATCGACTCCTCCATCACCGTCTCCCTGATGAGCAGCCTGGCCGAGGAGCCCGTGAGCACCTTCGCCATCGGCTTCGAGGAGAAGAAGTTCGACGAGGTGCGCTACGCCCG